>JAUIJG010000497.1 GCA_030431355.1 bacterium | reverse complement strand
GGTTCAAACAAGCCTCTTTCGCTTCTCTGGGAGCCGGCCTCGGACTACTACCTCTTCTAATCTGAGAGACAAATAAAGAAATAAGTTCAATCAGTTTGAGAACTGTGGTCCAAGACACTTCTTGCGCGTAGCGCTCAATCAAAATAGAAAAGTAGCCCCAAAAACGTAGTAAGAAAAGGATGTAGACAATGTCGCCCCTCAGCAAAAGTTCCCTAAAGATGATCAAATACGGTGCCTCCGCCAATAGACAGGAGGACCTTCGTATAGAATTTCGCGACGGGGTTGGTGAGCTGTTGGCGGGAGTATCGGTCTGGTACAGCAACACGCCAACCTACAACGGTGCGCCGGTGGCCTTCCTCGGCAACTATAAAACTCGCTCCAGGGCATCCGGTATAGAGATTTTGCATCTGGCCGAAGCAGAGATTGAGAAATTAGCGATCAATAAAAAACTCGATAGAAAAATAGAGTATCTAGTAGGTCCGGTAAACGGCAACACATTCAAAGAATATCGACTGGTCACCTCCGGCTTCGACAGCCCTCCTTTTGCCCTGGAAAACTTTACCGCCAGGGACTTGCCCGGACACTTCACCGCTGCCGGCTACCAGAGCATCGCCACCTATAGCTCTTCTATTCTTCCTCCCAGTACTAAGATCCCGGGAGACGATAAAGAGCTAGCGGCCAGTGGCATTACGATTCGAAACTTGAGGATGGAAGAGGCAGATCGAGAGTTGAGCAAACTTTATAAAATCACCTCTGAAGCCTTTGAAAACAACTTCCTCTACAGTCCCATTTCCCTGGAAGAGTTTAAGGAAATGTACAAGCCCGTCCTCCCTCTAATTGATCCGGAATTCCTTTTCATTGCGGAAAAAAATGGAAGAGCGGTCGGCTATCTCTTCGCCCTAGATGACAGAAAAGGTGGTGGCAAACGAGACAACTGCCTGGTGATAAAGACCCTGGCCAGATGCCCTGAAGAGAGTCTAAATCGAGCGGGGATAGGGCGCAACCTGGTGCGAACCTGCCACGAAAAAGCACGAAAGAGAGGCTATGGAAGTATAATCCATGCCCTTTATAAAAGCGATAACAGATCGGGATTTTTCAGCACTCTATCCGGTGCTCAAGTATTTCGTCAATATGCTCTCTATGCAAAGAGAGTGCACGCAGAAGGAGGTGACGGGTTGTGCTAAATACAGAAGTTTTTCAAGCAAACGCGAATGTAACCACGCTATTGGAGCCACACATCGAACTTCACCCGGACCATGCTGCTTTCCGTGAATTAAAAGCAGGAGAAGCAGAAAATATAGAAGAAACAAGTTACCTCGAACTGGGAAGAGATGTAGAAAGAAAGGTCATGGCACTGGAGAACCTGGGGGTAAAGGCTGGAGATCGAGTTCTTATACTCGTGCCGATCTCCACCGCACTCTACTCGACTCTTCTTGCAATTCTACGCACCGGGGCAGTTGCACTTTTCATAGATCCGAGCATGAAGAAAAGTACCATGCATCGCCTGATTAAATCAGCCGATCTGAAAGCGGTGGTGGCAACAACCATACCCGCAACCCTTATCTCTCTATTTCCCTCCATCCGAAATCTAAAGGTTAAAATCCTGGAGGACGGTTATCTACCTTCCTGGAAGAGCTTTAAAGATTCACCCGGTAGAAATGTATTGAGCGAAGCTCGCAAAGTCCCCGAAAATCACCCGGCACTTATCACCTTCACCAGCGGAACCAGCGGCTCCCCTAAAGAGATAGTGCGCTCCCACCGGTTTCTGAGAACCCAGCTAAACGTTCTTAAAAGAGAGCTGCAAATGAAAAAAGAGACGGTGGAGCTGACCGCCTTACCCATGTTTGTTCTGGCTAACCTGGCCCATGGTGCCACCACCGTCATCTCCTCAACAGACTTATCGAAACCGGGAAAAGCAGAAGTCGGAAGAATTGCCGAAGAGCTTATTAAGACAGGAGCCACATCACTGCTTGGCTCTCCTGCCCTGGTCGAGAGGCTTGTCGAGCATTGCCTTAAGAAAAGTGTTGAGATACCTGGGATAAGAACGATCTTCACCGGCGGCGGCTGCGTCGATCACAAGCTCCTGGAGAAAGCAAAGGTCTGCCTGCCCGGAGCCAGGCTCACAATCGTCTACGGCTCCAGTGAGGTGGAGCCTATCTCCCATCAGAATTTTTCCGATACCAACCCCAGAGATAACAAGCTCACCGAAGATGGTGCCGGGCATCTAGTCGGATATCCGTTGAAAGATCTGGTTATTAAGATACTGCATGATGATTCCCATAAGCTGATGAATCGGCAGGAAATGAGGATAGCTTCTCTGCACAATATGGACAGGGTCATCTGTGGGGAGATTGTTGTCAGCGGTGACCATGTGGTATCAGCCAGAGACCCGGAACAAAAAAGAAGTTTGAGAATGGCAGGAAGAACATTTCACCGAACCGGTGACTATGGCTATCTTGATAGTTTTGGTAGGCTCTGGATCACAGGACTTGCCCAGAAAAACGATCCGGACTTGAGATTCTCCTTTGCCCTGGAGGAGAGAATCAAAACCCAACTGGAGAGAGCGACGGGCAAACGCCCGGATAGAATCGCCTGCCTTGGCGCACCAGGAGATAAAACAATCCTCTATCTGGAGAGTGACTATGGTAAAAAGCTCACGGAGGCCTATCTTAATCTGCCTTACATAACTCAGACAAAACTCGTCGCCAAGATCCCAGTGGACCCGAGACACAATACAAAAATTCTTTATGGTGAGCTATCAGGCCTGGGGAGAAGCTTGCTGGGCCGCTTCGTCGAACTGCGAGACCAGGGGTTCATCTTCCGACTTTTCGAAAGCATCAATCTGAGAAGCAGGAATGCTCATGGAAGCTAGCTTCTGCGAATGACCCAGGGTAACCATCCTGTCCATAACAGCGAATATATCTTCCACATATCTAGCAAGGGCTCTGCCCTGGGGCAAGATGCTATCCACGGTGCCACCCAGATAATAGTCGGCAGAGATACCACCCACCACCGAGTCGCTACCGTCACCCATCTCATCTTTGACCCAGGCGCACTGAAAACGAATGGTCAATGGCGACCCCGGCTGGGAGTAGAGAGTAATCTTGCGGCGAAAACCTTTGGTGTTGAGGTGCAGCTCTCCGGAGAGCTTGTTAAAAGAATCCGGTCCTTCAGGCAATTGTCCTTGCAATTTTCCGGGGTTGGTTCCCAGTTCCTGGGCAAGTATTTCCACTAGGCTTGCAAATGATGCCACGCCCTGAAGATCGATTGTCTTCTCCGGCATACCTGCTGAATTATTTTGAACGTTCATACGAACCAAACCCCTTGACTATACAGAGCAATAGGCTCCTTACTGCATTTTTAGCTAATGGAACTTTGGGAAAAAGATTAACTGCTGGAGAGCGAAGTTATAATTTTGAAAATTCAACTGGTAAAAATGAGCCAATTGAGGCGAAAATTGAAATTATAGTTATTGATGGTTCGGGATTTTATTCTGAAGAAGATTCTTCAAATTATTATTGCTGTAAGCAATATTCAAAATCTCTTGACGAGATGTAGGCAAGTCAGGTCTTGGCCAGGGAAAATTGATTGTAATCGCCTTTTTTT
>JAUIJG010000496.1 GCA_030431355.1 bacterium | reverse complement strand
CGTCGACGCGGTATACGCTTAAGCCGTCCTGAACGAGGGCTCTCACCTTCTGATCGATTTCGTAGCTGGAGCCGTCTGTTCGAAACTTGGGCCCGGTGCAGACCGGCAGGTCATGAATAGAATCTGGATAATCACATTCGTGGGAGCGGCC
This sequence comes from bacterium, assembly GCA_030431355.1. The sequence continues at coordinate 3,458 of JAUIJG010000496.1, read as the reverse complement.
CACCATGTATTGCCCCATTCCCAGAGCATGAACTATCTCGGTGGAGCTGGCTATCAGTGATACTATTCTTGGTTGCGCGACTGCCTTAGTCATTTAATGGTATTACTCCTGCTTCTTTGTTGTTTACTGATTACTATTCCGCTTTTTTGAATATGAGGAAATAGTTCTCATTCAGACCCTTGAGTTTTTTCGTCTCGCTAAATTTGAATCCGCTCTTCTCTATCTCTGACCTGACTGAATCAGCTGATTTATGAATATGTTTGAGAATCCATTCTCTCGATTTATGTTCGACCCGGTCAAAGTCTATGACCACCAGTTCGCCTCCGGGCTTGAGAGCTTTTTTTATGGATTCGAGCACCTTATCCGCCTGACCGAAGTGGTGATAGGTGTTGCAGACAAAAGCAAGGTCGATGCTGTTCTCTGGTAAGCAGATTGAATCTTCTCTACTGAGAACACAGGAGAGATTATTCCATCCCTTCTTTTTCGAAAGATTGCGGACGTAGTCGGTGAAGCCTGGTGAGATATCGACCGCATAAGTCCATCCGGACTCTCCGGTTGCTTCGACAAGAAGATCTGTAAATAATCCGGTGCCGGATCCTATATCGGCTATTTTAATGCCCGGTTTGATATCGAGAGCGGCGACGATTTCGTTGCGGTGGACATATACTTCTCTGTCCTCGGCTTCAAATCTTTCCAGGAATTTTTCGACTTTAAAATCGGCACTTTTGAATTTTTGATTCATCTCCTCCGGGCTGTGGGGGTTGTGCTGGAAGGAGGTTTTGGCAAAGAGCGAAGAGTCCATGGCAATAAGAAGCAGCCCCGCCAGAACCAATGTTGAAATAGCTGAATTCTGTTTTCTGAATTTGAGTTTCATCCACCTTCGTCCTTTTCTATTGGTTGTGTTTATAGATCAAATCGCCGGTCACTTCATCGAGATTTTTGCAGCCGGAGAGCGTCATGGCATTCTCCAGCTCTTTTTGTAGAAGATCCAGGACATATTCAACGCCTCTTTGACCGGCGATGGATAGTCCCCAGAGAACCGGTCTGCCCAGGTATATGGCAGAGGCTCCCAGGGCGATGGCTTTCAGAATATCCGTTCCTCTTCTTATGCCACCATCCACGATTATAGGCACTTTGTCGCCCACGGCTTTCACCACCTCGGGCAGTGCTTCGATGGTGCTCAGGGTAGTGTCGAGCTGTCTGCCTCCGTGGTTTGAGACGACTATTCCAGCGGCTCCGTGTTTTATCGCAGCAAGTGCATCGTCTTCCCGCAAGATTCCTTTGACCAGAACCGGTAGGTCCGTGAGAGAGGCTATCCATTCCAGATCCTTCCAGGTGAGGGACTGATCATAGAGAGAGTCTATGTACTCAGCCAGACCGGAATTGTCGTCGGTTTTCGGAAAGTTCTCCAGTTGATGTTCTTTTAGATTCTCAAGCACTATGCCTCCGGGGAGGCAGAATCTATTTTTGATATCCTTCTCTCTTTTGCCTAAAACCGGAGAGTCGACGGTCATGACAATGGCTTTGTATCCTGCCTGCTCGGCTCGTTTGACTAAATCCCTGGTGATTGATTTCTCTCTATAAACGTAAAGCTGAAACCAGAGTTGCCCGTCGCTGGCTGCTCTAATCTGTTCCAGGGAGCGGGTGGCTAGGGTGCTCACGGTCATCAATTTGCCGCTTGCGGCAGCAGCTTTCGCAGTCGCCTCCTCTCCATCAATGTCGGCTAACATTTGAAAAGCCATGGGTGCCACCATTATTGGTGAGGATACTTTGCAGTTTAAAATAGTTGTTTCCGTGTCTATCTTGCTCACGTCTTGTAACATGCGCGGTCTCAGTTTGATTCGCGTGTAGGCTGTAATGTTCTCTTTCAGAGTGATCTCATCGGCTGCGCCGCCGCGATAGTAGTCATAGCTGCGAGAATCCAGATGCTTGCTAGCCAAATCCTCAAGGGTGTACAGGTTAATGCAACTTTCGATCGTTCTTATTTCTTGCTTTGATGGCATATTCGCTGTCTTGGCTAAAGCTCCGTAATTAATTTTATAAACTTGAAATCCGCTCAAGATTTAACCTATTCTATCCTGTCGGGAAGGTCAGGAGAAGTTTTCATCAAGATGCCAGGAAGCGGTACCAATCTCAAGAAGAAAGCCGCTCCCCGCTCTCCATTGCGCTATCCCGGTGGAAAGCAGAGAGCGATAAAGGCTATTGCCAAGTATTTTCCAAAAAAGGCGAGAGAGTATCGCGAACCCATGGTGGGTGGTGGCAGTGTCTATTTCCATCTGCGTAATCGAGGATTCGCTGAAAAGTATTGGATAAACGATAAGTTTCTGGATCTGGTCGATTTCTGGCGTGCCTGCCAGGTTAAAGAGAGCTGCGAGAAATTGCAAAAAGATCTGTTTGCTCTCAGAGCGAGCCTGGGCGATTCAGCGTCCATGCGAGAGTTTTTCATGGATGTTAAAGATAGAACAGAAGAAGATCCTTTCAGAAGAGCGCTTCTGTTTTTCTTCTTCAACCGTGTCACTTTCTCCGGAACAACCAGGGCCGGCGGATTTTCATCCCAGGCTAGCGTTGAACGTTTCACCGAATCTTCAATCAAGCGTCTTGGACAGATGCCCGAAGCGCTTAGAGAGACCAGGATTAGTAATCTGGACGTGGAGGAGGTTCTCACCGCTCCTGGAGAAGATGTGTTTGTTTTTTTAGATCCGCCCTATTACCAGGCTGGAAAGCTTTACGGCCGCGGCGGCTCCTTGCATGAATTTGATCACGAGAAGCTAGCTTTTACTCTTAAGAGATCAAATCATCGTTTTCTCATTACCTATGACGATTGTGAGCCGATTAGATCGCTATATCCCTGGGCTAAGTTAGAGAGCTGGGATCTGCAATACGGCATGAACAATTGCAGCCGGGATAGAACCAGCAAAGTCGGTAAAGAACTTCTGGTTTACAACTATTGAAGCCCTTGGCCGCTATGCCAATATCTCTATCAACTTCTCTTGAATCGGTTGGCCTGCCACGGTAACTCCGTTTTCATCCACATATACGTCTAACTCACTTCTTACTCCGAGTTCTTCCAGATAGACTCCGGGCTCTATTGAAAATCCGGTGTTGGGCAGAATCGCTCTTTCGTCGCGGGTCTCAAGATTGTCTATGTTGGCCCCGTTTCCGTGCACTTCTTCTCCTATGGAGTGACCGGTTCTGTGAACGAAATATTCACCGTAGCCTTTTTCTTTTATGTACTGCCGGGCAACGTCATCTACCTGCCAGCCGAAAATCTCACGTCTCTCTTCCACTGCTTTGCGTACATAATCTAGAGCCGCATTTCTGGCGTCTCTTACAATCTCGAAGATTTTGATGAATTTTTCGGGAGGGTTCTTGCCTACATAGCCTGTCCAGGTTATATCGCCGTAGACGGAGCCTGGAACATCGGATTGTTTGGCCCAGAGATCTATAAGTAAGAAGTC
>JAUIJG010000495.1 GCA_030431355.1 bacterium | reverse complement strand
TCATCTCGATTCCGCTCTGGCTGCCGCCCTTTATTTTGATCGGTCTCGATGCTTTTCGTATGGGTCTTGATGTGAACCTTGCCAAAGACGTACCGATTCACTGGCAGGTAATTTCCTCAGCCTGGGAACCGCTGGTGGAGATGGTCATATGGCCGATAACGTCTCTGGCATACGGATTTTTCTACTACGACTTGAGATTACGTCAGGAAGCCGTAGACGTGGATTTGAAATTGGAAGTTAATCGTCAGGAGCTTCAAACAGAGGCCAGTTTTTCATGAACAAGAAAGACGTTGCCCCTATTCTCAAGGAGTTGGCAGAGCAATACAACTTTCAGAAAACTCCTGATTTCATAATCACCCTTCAAAACTTGCTTGCAGAAGTGGCAAGGATAATTAACGACCTGCTTCGGAGACTGAGAGTGCCCATGCCGGGTGACACCAACACCAGTGCCCTGGCAGATCTTCTTCAGATCGGCCTGATTGTCGCCGGTGTGCTCTGTGTTTTGTTAATCGCCTTTCTCGGCTTCAGAAGATTGAATCGTATGAAAGCGCTGTCTCAGTCAGCGTTCAAAGGCGCAGAAGAGGTAGAAGAAGAGCTCGACAGTAGCGGATGGATGAAGCGAGCGGAGGACCTGAGCTCCAGGCAAGAATGGAGCAAAGCCTGCCGGGCAGTTTATCTCAGTGTTCTCTATCTTCTAGACGAAAACAGCATTCTGAAATACGCGCCCACACGCTCCAATTATGAATACTGGTACGCCTTGAGCAGGCACAAATCCCTTCAGAAACCATTTCGGGAACTTGCATCTCTTGTTGATCTTATCTGGTTTGGAGAGTACAAGGCAGGTAGAGAAGATTTCAAAACTTGCAAGAATCTATCCAAAGTAATAGCCGAGGATGCTTCTTCTATAAGCTTGCCAAAATCATGACAGAATCAATATCTCCCACATCTAACCAGTCACCGAACCCGGTCAAGCCACCGAGAGAGTTTGTATTCAAAAAGAATCACCTGTGGTGGCAAATCACTGCGTTATTGGCGATCAGCTTCTTTTCGGTTTACGCCAGCGGCGCTTTCGACCAGGAATTTTCCAAACTGGTGCCCGAAAAAAGCGTTTTAGTCTCCACGTTCAACAAACGCCAGAGCGGTCTAAGTGGACTCTTTGAACTGCTGGAGAGATTGGAGTTGAAGCCAAAACGCTGGTTCTATCCTTATCGCCAACTCGGCGACTTCCGGGGATGTTTGATTATCACCTCTCCGCTACAATCACTCAAAGACTACGAAGTAAAACAGATTCTTAAATGGGTCAACGAGGGCAACGACCTTGTCTATCTGGACGAATTCAATCTTCTTCAATCAAGGATTTTGCCAAGCCAACTGGATGTTTCCGTCAAAACCAGCGTAAAAAGGTTAAACAACGAATCAGTACCGGTGGAGAATGGACCGAACTGGTTGAGCGATCTGAGCCCCATCAAGGTGTCCGCGAATTCTAGATTGATGGGCGGCGAAGCGATCGCCTCAGATAAATCCGGTCCGGTTCTAACCATGATAAAACACGGCAAAGGAAGAGTGATTCTAGGAACCGCACCAAGAATGGTTTCAAACGATCTGATTTCAGATTCCGCGCACTGGAGCAACTTTCAACTCCTCGTCAATTGGCTCCAAGCCTTCGAAGAGAAGAAAGACAGCAAGTCAATCTACTTTGACGAACGAGTACACGGCTTCACTGGCGGCAAAAATGTCTTTGTTTATTTGTCCAGGGGACCGGCCGGATTCGTATCCATGCAAATTCTGCTGATTCTTTTTATAGCGTTCATCTCAAGCGCCCAACGTTTTGGCGCCCCGGTCAAAGTAGACGAAGCCAGGCGTATTTCAAACATGGATTTCATAGACGGATTGGCTAACGCATATAAAAGAGCCCATGCAAACGCTTCTGTTCTGGAGATTCTTTTCCATGCCTTCCGCTTGAAGCTCTCCAAGATGATGGGCGTCTCTCCCCATGAGAAGGACCAGGTCTTGATTGAAGCCTGGAAAAACAAACCTCCCACTTCCGAAGTCAAGCTGGATGAGCTGATGAAAGAGTACAACACGGCAGTTTCTAATCGGAATCTCTCCGACCAGGAACTGCAAAATTTGATTGCCACATGCGATAAAATCACTGATACCGAGAACGCAGGAGACCTTGAGATCCAACCTTATGCAAAATCCAGCTAATACAACTCAATTGTCAACAGATAGAATCACCGAGTTATTCGAAAGACTGAGAAATAGCCTCAACAGCGTCATAGTCGGTCAAGAGATGATAGTGGATCAGGTTCTTGTCGGACTTTTAGCAGATGGACACATCCTCCTGGAAGGAGTACCAGGAACAGCAAAAACACTCCTGGTCAAAACCCTTGCCCGGCTAATCGGAACCAGTTTCAACCGTATTCAGCTTACTCCGGACATGCTGCCCTCCGATATTCTCGGCACAAGCATCTATGACCTGACAACAAAAACATTCGCTCTGAAAAAGGGTCCAATTTTCACAAGCCTTCTGCTGGCCGACGAAATCAATAGAACAACACCGAAAACTCAATCCGCACTTTTAGAAGCCATGGAAGAAAGACAGGTCAGCCTGGAAGGTAAGACTGAAAAGCTTCCGGATCTTTTTGTGGTGGTCGCCACCCAGAATCCAATTGAGTTTGAAGGAACCTATCCTTTGCCGGAAGCCCAGGTGGATCGCTTCATGCTAAAAATTTGCATAGACTATCCGAATCAAGAAGCCGAAAAACAGATGCTGCGCAACTGGCAAAACGGCAGTTATCATCGTCACAATTCAGACGCGGAGCCGATAACAACCGCGGAAGAAGTGGTCGAAGCAAGAAAAATCCTGGAGTCCTTCAAGGTTGAAGACAGCATTATCGACTATCTATCCAACCTTGTTCAAAAATCCCGAAACCTTTCGGACCTACAGTTAGGAGCCAGCCCTAGAGCGGCCTTATCCTGGTTAGGAGCGGCTAAAGCCCATGCGGCAATAGAAGGGAAAGACTTTGTCACCCCGGACAATATCAAGTTCGTGGCAGAACCGATTCTCAGACATCGTCTGATTCTTACCCCGGAAGCTGAGCTAGACGGAGTAAACGTTTCCCAGGTAATTGGCAACCTTCTGAGACAAGTCCCCGTACCTCGATAGTTGAACCAACCGATATCTAAGAAGCTCGAAGGTAGCTTGAAAGAGAGATGGTAGCAAGCAATAAGCTTTACTTTATTCTGGCACTGGCGGTAATACCGTTTGCCCTCGCTGGTCTATGGGAGCCTATTAAATACCTGGGCGTTCTTATCGATGTTATTGTTCTGTTTGCGGTAATTATCGACTTTCGCAAGACTCCAGGCACTTCCTACCTGGAAGCGGAAAGACATGTCCAGGAGAGACTCTCAATAGGCAGAGAGAACGAAGTGGTGATCAAAATCACCAACAGCGGTCCCGGCAACTTGCAGGTAAGACTGACCGACGACACGCCGGCAGAGATGATAAGAACTGCCGAAAAATTCGAATTCAATCTCCCCCAAAATTCGGTCAGCACGCTGTCCTACGAGTTGACGCCTTACAAAAGAGGTGCGTACACTTTTGGCAATA
>JAUIJG010000036.1 GCA_030431355.1 bacterium | reverse complement strand
CCCCTTATCATTCTCGGTATGGCCAAGAAGGTTTTGCTTGCCGACAACCTGGCCACCTTTGTCGACATGGGCTATAAAGTACCGGGAGCTTTCAGCGCGCCTGAGCTCTGGTTAATAGCTTATGCATTCGCCTTCCAGATTTACTTTGACTTCTCCGGTTATACCGATATAGCCCGGGGTTCAGCCAGGTTGTTCGGCTATAACATCCCCATCAACTTCAACATGCCGTATATCGCCAACAATGTCTCCAATTTCTGGCATCGCTGGCATATCTCGCTTTCCACCTGGTTAAGAGACTATCTCTACATTCCTCTGGGTGGGTCCCGGGGAGGCAAGTGGGCCACCCAGAGAAACCTGTTTCTTACCATGGCGCTTGGCGGGCTCTGGCACGGCGCCTCCTGGAACTTCGTGGTCTGGGGAATCTATCACGGTCTGGCCCTTGCCATTCACCGGGAATTCACCGAACTGAAAGAAAAGAGCGAGCGCTTCACCGAAATATGCAAGAGCAAGCTCTTCAATATTTTCTCCATAGTATTCACCTTCCACGTTGTCTGCATCGGCTGGGTATTTTTCAGAGTTACAGACATTGGCACCGCCTTCAGTATCACAGGCAAAATGTTGTCGCCAAGAAGCATGGGCTCGGTTCTCAAACCGGAAAGTCTGGTGCTGCTTCAAGATCACCTGCCTGTCATTGTCCTTGTCTCGGGCACCATAACCCTGGCCCTAGTGCTCGCCAACATTCCATTCAGCCACCTTAATGAAAAAGGGATTTTCAAAAAGGCTCCAGCCCCGCTAAAAGGGGTCTTCTGCGCCATTCTTGTGATGGTGATGGTGACCTTTCTTCCCGATGGCTCCCAACCCTTCATCTACTTCCAATTCTAAGCTTTTTAATTGAGGATTCGCTTGAAGATTATTTCCCCGGCTAGAAGAATCATAAGCTCACCTTTTCTATGGGTGCTGGTATCACTTGTGATACTGGATTCTTCTCTGGGCACGCTTGATCCACTTAAGCAGATACGCAACTTCAATTACATGCCCCTGAGCCGCAACCCGATTCTCTCAAAAATTCCAACGTTCTTAAAAAGCGGCAACAATCCCGACGTTCTGGTGATGGGGTCCTCTTTGCCGATGATGACTATCGCTATGTGGGACGCTGAATACGCAAAAGCAGTGGATACGAAAAGCATAGAAAAGATCCGCCGCTATACCGGAGCGGTCTACCTGAAAGAACTACTCAGCAAAAAGCATGGTAGCGATATAGAAGTATTCAATTTAACCAGCGCCGGTGCGATGGCCTCGGACGCTTCACTGGTGCTGGAAAAAGCTCTTTTATGCGGTAAACACCCCCGGGCTATCATCTATGGAATCGGTCCCCGTACTTTTCAGGACAATACCTATCCTCAGGTTACTCCTATTGCCGAAGTTCTCACAAAATGGCGCACTTTTGACGACCTGCTCGATAGTGAGCTGAGTTTCGATGAGAAAAGGGATGTTTTCTTCTCCCAGTTCTGGAATTATTACCGGGAAAAATCAGACTACAAAAGCTTCTTTGTAAACTATACTTGCTACAAACTTGATAGAGCCCCGACGATATACGCGGCCCAGCAAAGAGTAGCTGCCAGAGAAGCCCTGAAAAAGAATGGCGGTTCAGCCCCTTCCTCTACAAACGGTGCACAACAAGACCCATGTGAATTTGAGACAGCTGAGGAGCTTTTCCCCGGCAAGAGACCAAGCTCTCCCGACGAACATCAGGCACCGGACAAACTTGCGGCCGACCTCGCTCTTTACAACGTGCGTTACAATCCCCCTGATTTAAAACGCTTCTCTAAAGAGCTGGATCATCTGAAGGACTTTATCTCTCTTTGCGAAAGAGAAAAGATAAAACTCCTGATTGTTAATATGCCTATCACGCAACAGAACAAGAATCTTCTTAAAAACAATCTCTACGGACATTATTTAAAAGAGGTGTCGACCCTGGCGGACCGAAGTTCAAGCGCCAGCTTCCTCGACTTAAACGACGGGAAAACCTGCACCCTTTCTGATTTCACCGACTCTGTCCATTGCAACGCTGTCGGCGGCAAGAAGGTTCAGGACCGCCTGGTAGGCACCCTGGACAAAAGAAACTGGATGTAAGATCCCGGACTTTCAATTTAGAACGGTCTAATCTTTCTATGATCTTGAATAAGGTTTTAGCCTTATTTGATGAAAACAGCTACATATATAAGGCTTCGACAACTGTCCATGCGATACACTTGGCAGGCATTTCGTAGTCTAAAACGAGCCGATGAAAGAGCATTCAAAAGATAACATGACCTCAAGTAGAACACCGGAGGCTGTAACAGCCGCCACGGCAGTAAATCCGACCGATTCAGCCAGAAAACTGAGAGAGCTTATTCTCAGCCAATCAAAACGAGCCGGTGTCGGTCACATAGGCTCAGCCCTATCCATAGCAGACCTGATCTGGACCCTTTATGGCTATGTTCTGAGAATCCCTACCTCCGAAACAAAGGACCCCGATAGAGATCGCTTTGTTCTCGCCAAAGGTCACGCTGCTCTCGCTCTATACGGCAGCCTCTTTCTCAAGGGCTATATTTCAGAAGACGAACTCAATACCTTTTGCGGGGAAGGCTCCAAACTCGGAGTCCACCCGGAACATTGCCTGGAGTGGGTAGATTTTGCCACAGGTTCGCTCGGACAGGGACTTTCCTATGGGGTGGGAGCAGCCCTGGCAGCCAGAATGCAAAATTCAAAACGCAGAATCTATGTTCTCATGAGCGATGCCGAGCTAAATGAGGGTTCTTCATGGGAAGCAATCATGTTCGCCGCCCAGCATAGGCTTTCAAACCTGACTGTCATGGTCGACTTGAACGGTCAACAGGCCCTTGGCTATACCAAAGACGTGATGGACCTTTCACCGGTCTCCAACAAATTTAGATCCTTCGGTTGGGATGCGTTTGATGTGGATGGTCATAATATCCCTGAGATGCTGGATGTTATGAAGGAATTTGACTACGAAGATTCTTCCGGAAAGCCTCATGTTCTGGTGGCTCACACAACCTTCGGAAAAGGTGTCTCTTTCATGGAAAACCAGATTAAGTGGCATTATCTTCCCCTCAATGACGAACAGTATCAAGAAGCGATGGCGGAGGTAGCAGGATAATGCGTGGTGCTTTTGCCCGAAAGTTAGCCGATCTGGCTGAGAAGGATAAAAGAATCTGCTTACTCACCGGAGACCTGGGTTTTATGGCTCTGGAGCCTTTTTCGGACAGACATCCGGAACGCTTCTACAACATGGGCGCCGCGGAACAAAACATGGTGGGAGTTGCCACCGGTCTTGCAGAAGCCGGCTTCATTCCATTTGTTTACTCCATCGTCACCTTCGCGACCCTGCGCCCCTACGAATTCATTCGCAATGGTGCCATTCTCAACCATCTTCCCATCAGGGTAGTTGGTATCGGCGGCGGTTTCGAATATGGTCATAACGGAGCCACCCACTATGGTCTGGAAGACGTAGGCATAATGAGGGTTCAGCCTGGTATGACCGTACTGGCACCAGCTGATTCCAGACAAACCGAAACCATTTTAGAAGAGACCTGGGACATGAAAGGTCCAATCTATTATCGGCTGGGCAAAAACGATAAACCCATAGTTCCTGCCCTGGAAGGAAAGTTTGACTTCAACGGTGTCCAAAAAGTCAAAGAAGGCAAGGATATCTTGGTCGTCTCAATGGGAGCCATAGCTGTTGAAACCGCCGAAGCGGTAGAGATTCTAAACGAAAGCGGTATCTCTTGCGGCCATCTGGTGGTATCAACCTTGAATCCAGCTCCCGTGGAAGCTCTGGTCCAGGCGCTCAAAGATTATTCAACCGTAGTTACTGTCGAAGCTCACTATGTGTGCGGAGGACTCGGCTCTTTGATCTGCGAAGTGGTAGCTGAGAATAACCTCAACACAAGAGTGATTAGAGCGGCCCTGAAAGAATCCCCCGATGGTTTGACCGGTTCCCAGAATTACCTGCATGAGAAATACGGTATCTCCAGGGACAAAATTGTTGAGACCGCCAGAGATGCGGTCGGAGCCCTCATTTCATAGGAATTTCAAAGTGAACACCGAACTGCTTACTCGCACAAACTCTGAGAAGTTAGAGAAAAAAGGTATCGACAGCGTTTCTATAATTCTGCCGGTCTACAATCAAGCGGACCACATCGAACGCATCGTCAAAGAGTACCAGGAAGTCCTGGACCGTCTTCCGGTCGGCTATGAGCTGATGCTTGTCACCAACGCTTGCAAGGACAACTCCAAAGCCGTCTGCTCCAACCTGGCTGATCGAGACAAGAAAGTTGTCTGGACCAATATAGATAATGGTGGCTGGGGTAGGGCGGTCAAGCATGGGCTCAAAGTGGCTCAAGGAGACCTCATCTGTTACACGAATTCAGCAAGAACCAGCCCGGAAATTCTATCCCTCACTCTGATGTACGCCATCGCTTACCCTGACGTGGTCGTAAAAGCGAACCGAAAAATCCGGGACAACTGGAGAAGAAGATTGGGCTCCCTGCTCTATAACCTGGAAGCCAGAGCCTTGTTTGACCTGCCCACCTGGGATATCAACGGAACTCCCAAAATTTTTCCCCGCAAGTTTGAAAAACTTCTCGATCTGGAAAGGGACGATGATCTCATAGACGCAGAGTTCAACATGATCTGCAGACAAGAAGGTTATCCTGTAGTGGAAGTGCCGGTGCTATCCACAAAAAGGCACGGTGGACAATCCACCACAAACTACAACTCAGCATTCAAGATGTACTGGGGCGTTTATGAGTTGTGGAGGCAATCGAGAAAGCGGTGATCCAACCCAGCGAAGCCACCACTAATGCCACCAGTAAAAAGTCCGGATTAGCGCAAGAGAACACCACCGGGACTGGTATCAATACGCCTCAGAACGAAAAAGCGGATTCCAAAAGCGGAAGAGATCTCGACGAGCTCTGGTCTAGGCACCATGCACAGTGGCGTGACAGCGCTCAGGTAACGAGCCATTGGGAACAAGCCGGACAGACCGATCCGGAGCTGTTGTCCTATGAAACATCCGGTGAGTTCTTCGAAACTCTCGCAAACCTTGATATAACCATTTTAGTAAGCAGAGAATACGAGCACCTTCTTCTAGCAATTACCGCAGACAAAAAGACAGCCAAGCCACAAATCTCCTTTTTCAATATGCCCCATCCTTCCGGACTGGCGGTGGACAGGCAAAACGGCTTGATCCATGTGGCAAGCACCAGAAATCCTAATCAGATCTTCGCTCTTAAACCGGTTAATCAGTCCATGTCCAGAATGGACGCGACGATGACCGAATCCCTGGCAGGCACCCTGGAGGAGTCTCCTCTACTTCCCATCCGCTCCAACTTTTTACCCGGCTGCATGTACATGCATGACCTCGCCATGGTAGACGGCTCACTATATGCGAACGCTGTGGGTCACAACGCGGTGATCAAGCTTAACCTTGATGCAGGCGATGATAGACCAGCGTGGGAAAGAGTATGGTGGCCAGCTTGTATTGAACAAGAAGATAAGAAGCCGGTATTTGAACAAAATCATATCCAGCTTAATTCAATCGCCGCCGGTCCCAGTATCGAGGAGTCCTATTTTTCGGCATCTTCAACCGCTATTGAAGAGCTGCGCCCCGGTCATCCGGATTACCCGGTGGACAAGAGGGGAGTGGTTTTCAGCGGTTCAACCCGGGAGCCGATTGCCCGGGGACTGACCAGACCTCACTCAGCTCGGCTCATAAATGGAGACGTTTGGGTGGACAACAGCGGCTACGGACAATTGGTCCATTGTAAAGACGGTTCCTTCGAAGTAGCGGCAAAACTTCCTGGCTGGACCAGGGGGCTTAGCGCCTGTAAAAATGTGGCTTTCGTCGGAACTTCAAGAATAATTCCCCGATTTTCCCAGTACGCACCCGGCCTTGATGTAAACGAGAGTGTTTGCGGAATTCATGCCGTTGATTTAGAATCTGGCGAAATTCTAGGGAGCATCACCTGGCAAACCGGCAATCAGATTTTTGCCATTGAATGGGTGGAGCAATCCTTCACCCGGGGATTTCCTTTCAGGCTCAATCGCCAGGAAGAAGAAGAGAAATTGCTCTTCTATTCCTACCAGATATAAGTTTATGCAACTCACACAATCGAAAAAGACGGAGAGAAAAATCGATGAGTAACAACTTTAAACTACTGATGCTGGGTGCCATGTATGAAAATGGTGGCAACACAACCCATCGCTTTCTGGATGGACATCCGGAATTGTTTGTCTATCCTTTCGAGTCGCAAATCGGCACAAGGATGGTCAATGATCAAATGTCCAGCCTTTTCCCGGTTAAGTACCGCTGGCCGGTATTCGCCCTCGACGCAACTCCTTATCAGGACTACAAAGCGATCATCGATGAAGAAGGCAAAATTCGCTCCCGCACCCCTAAGGTGAGCAAATTCCGCCACATGCCCTTCGACTTCTGTGATGATGAGCGTTGCGAAATCTACCAGAAATACATTGAGAAGAGCGGTCGTTCTAGCGCCAACAATGTGGAAGCCTTCTTCCGCGCTACCTTTGACGCCTGGAAAGACTACAATAACACCGGTAAAGAGAAATTCTATTTCGGTTACAGCCCTGTGCTCGTAGTTGATGCAGACAAAATTCTCACCGAGATGCCTAACGCTCACTTCCTGCATGTGGTTAGAAACCCGTGGTCCGCTTACGCCGACACCAAGAAGAGACCGGTTCCTATGTCTCTGAAAGACTACATGTTCGGATGGACAACCAACCAGCATTACGCCCTTCTTTTCCAGAAGATGTTCCCGGACAGATTCCACATCGTCAGAGCAGAAGATGTGATGGCTGATGCCAGCAAAGCCCTGGCACCTATGCTGGAGAAAATGGGTCTTGAAACCGGAGTAGATTCTCTAAAACAGCCTTCCTGGAATGGAGAAGAGCTGAAAGAAGTCTATCCCTGGGGCACCATCCGTAAAGCCACACCGGAAGCAAACATTGCCACAGCAAATGAGCTCTCCGATGAGGAGAAAATGGAGATCGAACTGAGAACCTGGCAGTATCTTGAAGTGTACAAATACACCGAGATTCTGAAAGGTAAGGCTCTGGCAGCCAAGTAAGCTCCAAGCCAATAAAAATGCCATGAGGGGGGTACCGATCAACTTTAAGTCTGTCGGTACCCTCTTTTTCTCAACTACAATCAAACTCACCAGCTTTGCTATTCAAGCTCAGGGGTTTGAAAACGCAGGCCAAAAATCAATAAATGAAGCGAGTTCTAATCACAGGTGCATCCGGTTTTGTCGGCGCCAATCTGGCGCGACGAATGCTCAAAGACGGCCACAAAGTCTGTTTACTCCTTAGAAACCAATCAGACACCTGGCGCCTGGATGACTTGATCGACGAGTTTGAAACAGTTCGCCTGGACATGCTCGATTACAACCAGGTATCAAATACAGTATCATTCTTCAAACCGGAGCTCATATTTCACCTGGCGGTTTCAGGGGCCTATTCCTGGCAGACCGACTGGAATGAGATAGTGGATACGAATCTCAGGAGCACCATTAACCTGGTGGAAGCATGCGCCAAGGTTGGTTTTGATTGTTTCGTCAATACCGGCTCCTCCTCGGAATATGGTTTTTATGATCATGCCCCCCAGGAGAATGAACCGGTTGAGCCCAATAGCTATTACGCCATTACAAAAGCCGCCGGCACAATGACTTGCAGACATGTGGCTTCCCGGGACAGCCTCAAAATTCCTACCCTGAGGTTGTATTCGGTCTATGGTCCCTATGAAGATCCAAGACGCTTGATGCCCACTCTGATAAAGAAGGGATTGGCCGGTGAACTGCCTCCCCTGGTGGACCCCTCCATAGCAAGAGACTATGTCTATATTGATGATGTGGTAGAGGCTTACTTAAGCGTTTGCAAGACAAATTTAGAGGAGCACGGGGCTGTATTCAACGTCGGCACCGGTGTCCAAACTTCCATAGAAGAGATTGTTTCCATAGCGAGAAAAGAGTTGAAGATAGAAGCCGAACCAAGCTGGGGAAGCATGGAAAACCGCGTGTGGGATTCTTCCATCTGGGTGGCGAACAACGAAAAGATCAAATCCAGCCTCGATTGGACCCCCGTTAATTCAGTGGCTCAAGGTTTTCACAAATTCTGCCTGTGGGTCAGGGAGAATGAAAGGCTGCATGAAAGATATGTGACTCTGGTCAACAACATCAATCAATAACATCGACATCGACAACGTCTTTGTTAGAGCGCTCTACAGCCACGGATCTGCTGACATCCTTTATCAACCCGTTCACTTTCTCTGCCAACTTTGATGCGGCGGATAGCATACTGTTTGTTTCGCTTATCCTTCTCTCTTCTATTAAAAGGTCTATGGTCGGAATCGTATCGGCAAGAATTACAAGATCGTCAAACACACACTTCAGCTTTGCCTGCTCTCCAGCGTTTTCTGAAGCACTTGAAAACTTTATCTGTTGGTCCAAATCATTTGCTCTTTCAAGCAACTCAGCGGTAATTGTCTTAAGACGATTATGGCTGTCCCCAAGCAAAGCTAGCCTGCGGTTCCTGAGCTTGGGCAAGGCTGTCATCCAAACAATTCCGGCGACGGTTCCAAGAACAACTATTAGAAGTACTGTTATGGCGTAGTCTGACAAATTCTTACCCGACGAATGGAAACAACTGAGTAGAGAGAAAACCCATACCTATTACTATACCTTTGAATTAAGTCACCTGAGCCAAATCACCGAATCCTGGCAACGAGCATTGACCAGGGAAATAGCGATGCGCCCATCCTATCAAAAATCAAAAGGGCTAGAAAGAGCCAAACAGGACTCTGAGAATTTGAAAGTTTGTCGTATGAGAACAGCGTTTAGCTATTCTGATCTCCGCCACCGCTTGTGGTGACTCAGGCAGCGAAGATTTGAAAAAACTTTCAAACGGGCATCTTTTTTATCGGAAAGAAAAACGCGCGTTTTTCTTTCCGCCTGGAGAAAGTTGGGTTGAGATAGAAAAATTTCGAGAATTACTATTTCGGATAGTGGTCACCGGACCCAAACTACTCCTACGTACATACTAAGCCTTCAGTACTGAGGGTCCACATCAAATCCAGGCAGATGAGAGATCCGGCTCTGCCAGTCCTCCAAAATGGAGATTGACTGCTTTCCTTCTTCGCTCAGCAAAGTAGCACTACCTCTATGACTTTCGCCAAGCTCGGAATTTTTTGCCCTGGTAATCAGATTCTGGCTGTTCTGGGTTTCCCCATCCTGGTCAGGGTTTTTGAGCGCTTTGAGCTTATTATGTGTAATGCGGGTGCGCATCTGGGTCATGCGCTTCATCTCATCGTCGCTCTCCGGTGAATCAACAACCAAATCAACCTCTTTCCCCTTCTCAAAGAGCTGAGATATCGCCTTGAACATTCAACATGACCTCTCTAAAGTCTCAATTAACCAGCTATTTCAGAGTAATGGAAAGAACACTGATAAAAAAGACGGTCATTTAAGCGACAAAAATGAATAGCGAGCGTCCAAGTTTGCATATTGCATACTTTATGAACAAGTTTTATAAAAGTTCGATAGGCTTCAAATATGCGTCAGGCTACATGGCTACGGGATTCAGCACCCCTTTAAATGTAGCTCATGTAAGATCTTGACTTTAAATTTCTTACCGCTGTGTTACACTCGTTTGGAGGCTTTAAGGCTTTTGTTATTAGGCCATCAGGCAATTCTCGGTAACCAATTCATAGAAGTAAGCAAGTCGCAGAGGCGGGCCAGCAAATTATGTCCTTCCCTAAAATGGATAATTCAATTAAATCAGCAATTAATGACTTGAAAGAGATCGTCAGCCGACACCAGGGCGAACACCAAGACGCCGTCTCACTAGTGTCAGACATTGAATCAATCATCTCAGATATAGAAACCAAGGCGAGTGAACTTGCCAAAAGTTCCAGATCCGCAAAATCATCTGAGATTCCCCAGCAGAATGCCATCGACGGCATCGCGGTGACCAACCCGGTAACAGGTACAGTTCCTGCGGTCTAGCAATCGCCTGGAACTAAAAATCTGAGATCGCGAAAAAATCGCCTGATTTCAAAAGATTCAAAAAACTCTCTTCAAATATAAATCGCTTATCCGAAGTATCTCTTCGGACAGGTCCTCAGACGCGTTCGGCTTGCCCAAACTTTTCATGGCCTCAGCCATTTTCTCCAGCTTCTGATCATCCCCTAAAAGCTCTTCTAGAATCCCCCGTAACGCTTCAGGACTCAATTCATCCTGGGGCAGAACCCTGGCTCCACCCATCAGCTCCAGGGCACGAGCGTTGTGCATCTGATGGTTCTGGGCCGCGTAAGGATAGGGAATGAAAATAGACGGCAAGCCGCTTGCGGTTAGTTCGGCAAGGGTCATCGCCCCGGCCCGGGAAACTACCAGATCGCTTGCGGCATAAACTTTTGCCATGTCGGAAAAATAGTCTTGTAACAGATATCTCTCATTCGCTCGCAAAGATTCCGGCAAAGACGCCCTGTACTCTTCCAGATTCAACCCACCAGCCTGGTGAATGATCTGAAGGTCCGGATTACTATCCAGCAAATGTAGCGCTATCGCCCCGAAGACGTCATTAATAGCTTTAGCTCCCTGGGAGCCGCCGGTGACAGTAATTGTCTTGCGCTCCGGGCTGAGACCAAGATCCAAGAGCGCAGCGGCTCGGGAGAGACCGGAGAGAAAGCTTGCCCTGATTGGATTTCCATTCACCAGAATTTTGGCATGCCTGGATGAAATTCGAGAAAGCGCTCCCTCCATTCCCAGGGATACCAGGCTAGCGCTTCTGGAGAATAAGCGATTAACGAGCCCGGGATGCGCGTCCGGCTCATGAACCGCGATGGGAACACCGAGATGTAAGGCTGCCGCCAGGGGAGCCGCGCTGGCATATCCGCCGGTGCCGAGCACCACACTGGGATCAAATCGACCGAGAATATGCCTCGCTTCCACTATTGCGTTCAGAGTCTGAACCGGCCAATAAAGCAACCGCAATCCCGGCTTTCTGGGCATTCCAGCCACGTTCAATCCGCGAAAAGAGATCCCTCTCTCCTCACACAACTTCTCTTCCAGATGACCACAGGCACCGATATAAAGTATCGCTTCCACGGTGGGTTCCAGAACCAGCTTTTCATAAACAGCAAGTGCAGGATAAACATGCCCGCCTGTGCCACCACCAGTTAAGACTATCCTGTGTTTTTTCATCTACCTGTCCCGGCTTGTTCTGTATTCACTCCGTTTTCAGAGGAAATAGCAGTGAAAACAAAACAAATTACAAAAGCCAACTTCTCAGCTATTTCACGAAGCCTGGTAATTTAGGGCCCAAATTCTCTTCTACTTCCAGATCTTCTTCGGCGCGATCCCGGGAGACAGAAAGTAGAATTCCCACCATCATCAAAGTCACAACAAGGGAGCTACCGCCATAACTTATAAACGGTAGCGTGATACCAGTTATGGGCAATAAACCTGTGGTCACCATGACGTTTACCAGAGCCTGAATGCATATGGAAGTGGTAATCGCGATGGCAAGCAACCTACCGAAGATAGTCTGGGCGGAGCGGGCCGTCTTGTAACCATAATATCCAAAGGCGGTAAACATGCCCAATATGCAAAGACAACCAACTAAACCAAGCTCTTCGGCGATGACGGCAAATATAAAGTCGGCATGCTGAACCGGTAGATAATGAAGTTTTTGCAGGGAGCCTCCGAATCCGGAGCCGAACCAACCACCAGAACCGATGGCGAATTGAGCCTGGATGATATTCCAGCCCTCGGCCTGGGGATGGGCATAGGGATTGAGCCAACTCTCTATCCGAGCCATCTGATAGGGGGTATGTAGAATCTTTTGCCAGACCGCCACCGCCCCGATGGCCAGGGAAGAGAATATGAGAATGGAGTTGGTGCCGCTTACATAAAGCAGCACAAGTAAGCCGGACATAATCATCAGGGTGCTGCCCAGGTCCGGCTGCTTCAATACTATGGCAGCCATGACCATGATAGCGGTGATTCTAAAAAGCATCTGTCTCTGCCACCAGAAATGCTTGGAGAGTCCGGCGGAAAGGAGCAAAATCGTACTGATCTTTGCCAGCTCGGAAGGCTGAAATTGAAAGGGACCAATCTGCAACCAGCGGCTTGAGCCAAATGATGTTGTGGCAAATCCCGGTACCAATGTCAGTGCCAGAAGGAAGATAGAGGCAATGGTCAGAGGCCAGGAATACTTCTTTAACTTGCGATAATCATACTTACTAACCATGTACATGGCGAAGAGTCCAATCAGACAGGCGATAGTCTGCTTCCGCAGATACATGGTTGCGTCATGGTTGATGTGCAGCGCTTCCGGAGCCGAGGCGCTGAAAACCGCCATCAATCCGAAAACGGTCAGAGAGATGACTATACCGATGAGGATGCGATTCGGTAACCCCCGGAAAGGGGTCTTCAAATAATCTTCTAAATCCAGGTCATCCTCTCGTCGTTTTCTTTCATTTCGACGCCGCGACTTCCTGGCTTCTTGCACGGACAATATCTTTGAAGACACGCCCTCTTTCCTCATAGTTCTTGAACATATCGAAACTGGAGCAAGCAGGCGATAAAACCACTGGGCCTAATCCGAGTTCAAGACCCATCTTCACCGCTGCTTCAAGTGTAGCAACAGGGAAAATGTTTTCAATACCATACTGATTAAACTCTGCTTGGAATCTATTAGTTGCTTCTCCAATTAAAATTACTGCAGCACAACGAATCTTTGCCACATCGATGAGATCACCCAGGGCGATCCCCTTGTCTTTGCCACCGGCGATCAGTACCACTTTATCCTGAGGAAAAGCCTCAAGCGCTTTGATGGTGGAGACAGTATTAGTTGCCTTGGAGTCATTGTAGAAAGCAATACCATCTATAGTATCGACATATTCCAGGCGATGCTCCAGTGCTTTGAATGACTTCAGGCAACTATCGATGGTCTCGGGATTGGCGCCTGCAAGGATGGTAGCTCCCACCGCAGCCAGCGCGTTCTCCGCGTTGTGGGCTCCTCTAATTCCCAACTCCCGGAGATGACAAAGAACATATTCACGCATATTACGTCGACAGCAGATGAAGTTATCACTGATATAGACAGCCTGGACCTGATCTTCCATTTCACTAGCCAGGGAGAAAGGCAGGATCTCCGCCACTGTTTTCGATGTTATGACCAGAGGATCATCACTATTCAAAACGGCAAATTGACTTATCTTCTGCTGGGCGAACATAGATCTCTTCGCCTCGATATACTCATCCAGATCGGCATGCCAATCCAGGTGATCGGGAGAGAGATTTAGCCAGACGCCTATATCCGGCGCGAAGGTAGGAGCGTACTCCAGCTGAAATGAGCTAACTTCAGCCACCAGAAAATCAAGTTTTTGATCCGCTAGAGACAGTATCGGGACACCGATATTGCCGCAAGCTGGAGCCTTCTTACCATCAGCTTCCAGAATATAACTGATCAACGAAGTGGTGGTTGATTTCCCATTTGTGCCTGTGATGGCAATGATGGGAACTTCAAGCTCTCTATAGGCCAGCTCAATATCGGAGATGACTTCATATCCGGTGCCGCGGGCCTTGAGCACAACCGGTGCACTGGGGGGAATACCCGGACTAATTAAGAATAGCTCGGCCCTCTGAATAGCCTCATCGCTATGTCCGCCAAACTCACTGGAGATCTGATGATCCTCCAGCTCCTTGAGAGTCTTTTCCGCAACTTTATCCCTGGGTTGATACTCAGAGACAAGCACATCTGCTCCACGTTGCTTTAAGTACTTGGCAGAAGCTAGACCGCTCTTACCAAGTCCTAAAACAGTTACCTTTTTATCTTTCCAGTTTTTCACAGAGGTATTTTAGCAATTAAGGGACGAACAGTCCTTTTAAAAATATCCTCCGGGAAAAATTTCCAACCCCTGACGCAATATCCCAAAACACATAAAACAGACAGACAAAAGAGATACAAAAGCCGCAAAAGGAGAGGGCGAATATGCACCAGAAGCACAAACTCGCCCTCTTTCAATTGTCCAAAAAATTTCCTGCTTAATTGTAAGCTCTGGCCCGCTCTTTCTCTTTCAGCTCCAGCTTATACGCTTTCTCCTCAAGGCTGGTTATGCGCTTATTGAGTTTATTGAGCTCTTTTTCAGGAAGATTGGGGCTCAAGGCGATATAGGCTTTGTACTGGGTGGCGGCCTCGCGATAATAGCCGCTGCGGCGAGGTTTCAATTTTTCCAGAGTCTTGGCGAGACCATAGCGGGTATCGGGGACTTTGGGATTGTCGTAAACCGAAGCATGGTATTTGTCGATGGCAGAATTATACTGGCGTCGCTTAGCCAGGTCATCGGCCAGGGTAAGCTCTTGTCGAGCATTCTCCCGAGCTTTGGCGACCAGGTTCAAACCTCTATCGGCTCTCTTCTTAGAGTTAGGATAGCTGCCTGCTTTCTTGTAAGCCGCTTCGGCGGTGTCAAGATCCTTGATCATAAGCGCCAGGTCAGCCACGGAGAAAGTCTCTTTAGCGTTCTTGGTATTGGCGATAACCATGGAGAGCTGCTGATTTGCTTCGGCAAATTTGTTTTGGGCCAGAAGCGCTTCTGCATAGGCAATTCTTTCGCCATCATTGGTAGGTACGCCCACCGTCTTTAGATCAACAGGCTCACCGGACATGGCGCGCAGTTTGAGCTGGGCAAGACGCAACTCCATGTTGTTAGGATTCATGGCCACAGCTTTATCGATCATCTTTTTAGCGTCTTCAAATTCGTTGGAGACAAAGAATGCGCTGGTGGCATCCTTATTAGCTTTCATGTAATAAGCTCTGGTCAGACCCTGGGCGGCCTCTCCGTTTTGAGGCTGGTTGTCGAGCACCATAGAGTACTGCTTGATAGCATCATCAAGCTTTTCAAGCTTCAAACTCAGGTCTCCGATTCGCTGATGCAATGCCACATTGTCAGGCATAAGCTCGACACCGGACTTAAGTTCGGCGATGGCATGCTCCAGATCGCCCCTGTTTTCACGAATCTCGGCGATGCCCATGTAAGCATCCGGCACTTCAGGTTTGATGCTGATCGCTTCCCGAAACTCGGAAACAGCAGCCACGGTATTGCCCTGGGCCTGGTAGATCTGGCCGCGTGTAATGCGAACAGGAGCGCTATTGCGATGTTGATATAAGGAGGTATTAAGCTCTTTCAGGGCATCATCGTAAAGCCCCTGCTTGAAATATGTCCGACCCAGACCGTAGTGGGCGGTTGAATTGCCTGAATTCAGATCGATGGACTGCTTGAACGCAGTGACGGCGTCCGCATAATTGCCACGGTTCATGTGAATAAGACCTTCACCGGCAAAAGCATCCGAATACTTAGGATCGAGCCTCTCTGCTTCTTTATAGGAAGCCATGGCGTCATCGAGACGTCCCTGGGCCTGTTGAATTTTGCCCAGTGTGTAGTGGGCTTCCGGCATTCCTGGATCGATTGCCAGCCCCTGTTTGACTTCCGCTTCGGCATTGTTCAAAATCGCGTCCCGGTTTCTGCGAACGTTCTGATTCGAAGATTGCAAACGGTTGTACATGACCATGGCAAGACCAGCATGAGCCATGGCGTTCCTGGGATTGTCCTGGAGAACTCTTTCGAATTGTTCTTTGGCTCCATCAAGCTTGAACTGCTTGGCCAGCGCCATTCCATATCCTACTCTGGCAGCTGCGCTCTTGGTATTTCTTTGCATCGCTGCCTTATAAAGGTCCTCGGCGTCTCCGTACTTACCTTTAAGCATGAGGTCATCAGCCATTACCACTTCATGCTCAATCCGCACTTTCAGCTTCTTGCTTGATGATCTTCTTTTGGCTATTAAAAGTCCGGAACTAGACTTACTTACCCCTCTGGCTTCTGCCGGTGAGACCGAGAACAAGTCGAGGGCACCACAAGAAACCAAAGAGATTCCGGATAAAGCCAGAACTAATCGGGAGTTTTTAAAATTCATGATCATCTCCAGAGACCGATACGATGTGGGGGGTATTCAGAGCTGAAACTTTCAAAATAACCCTTTAAGCAAAAAGAATGCCAGTTTCTCGTCATATTATCCCGTCGGCACCAGAAATTCCAAGTTCATGACAGCCGCTTGTCATGACTATCCCCCTGGCCCGCCAGGCTAAAAGCGTTATCCATGCGGCATTACGCATTCAAATATAGTTAGGCCGGTAACAAAAGATGTAATAGAAAACCACAGGAATCCTTATATATAAGGTACGATTTTCTAAGCGGCAAAAGTTTGCCTCAATCATAGGCCGAGGAAAAAATTTTCCTACCTATATATAGGTAAAAGTCTAAAAGTGGAAGCCTTCAAAAACGGGAGGGAATCGTGGCTGGTCATTCTAAGTGGGCGAATATAAAGCGACAAAAAGCAGTGGTCGACGCCAAACGAGGCGTAGTCTACGCAAAAATGGCAAGAGAAATAATTGTTGCCACAAAGATGGGAGGTTCGGATCCCCAGGCCAACTTTCGCCTCAGACAAGCCATAGAAAGAGCAAAGCAAGAAGGAGTTCCGAACGATAACATCGAAAGAGCCATCGAGAAAGGCTCCGGCCAGGGCAGCGCCGACAACATGGAAGACCTGATCTACGAAGGCTACGGACCAGGCGGTGTGGCAATCCTGGTTAAATGCACCACGGACAATCGAAACAGAACCGCCGGAGATGTCAGAAGTTATTTTTCCAAGAACGGAGGCAATCTCGGTGAGAATGGCTGCGTGAGCTGGATGTTCAAAGAAAGAGGCGAG
This sequence comes from bacterium, assembly GCA_030431355.1. The sequence continues at coordinate 3,219 of JAUIJG010000036.1, read as the reverse complement.
ATCCAGATCGACAAAGAACATTTTTTTGACGAAGAAGCTTTGTTAACTGCCGCAGTAGATGCCGGCGCAGAAGATTTGATATTGGATCAGGAAGAACCGCTAGTGATTTGTCCGCCCGAAAGTCTTCTCGATGTAAAAGAAGCGGTTGAGAAGAGCGGACACAAGGTGTCTTCTAGCGAATCTACAATGTCCCCGGACAACACAATAGAAGTGACGGATGCCGAATTAGCAAAACAATTGCTGAAGCTAATAGATTCCCTGGAGAATCACGATGATATTCAGAGCGTATACGCCAACTTCGACATGGACACTGAGTGGCTTGATGAGTTCATGAATAACTGATCAAATGGCTCTCTATCGTTGATTTGACCGTGAATAGCGCGCGTCCTATAAAGGATTTAGAACCGTAATTAGTATCACTCTATCGCATGACATCTCGATTATCCTTAATATTCGGGCGGTACAAGGATTTGATACGAACTTTTATTGCAAACAGATATACCTTTTGCATAACAACCATTAACTTTGGAAACCTTCAGCCGGTACAGCTTTAGAGGTCAAAGAGAGAGCACCGGTACACGACAGTTAGATAAATTAGGACAAATTTGTAATGCTTGTTACATATTTTTACGCACCACCATTGACAACACCGCTAATCGAAATTAGTTAATCCAGCGTAATTAGAGAAACACCCAAAGAATAAGCTGGATCAAAATTCGCTTCAAAAGCTGATCAAACCAGCAGTGGTGTCAATACCATACGGATTAACTGTGTCAAATAATCCGGGTATTCCCTAGTAGTATTGGTTTTTCAGCGGTTGTCAGCAAGGATTGACTGGATCAGGCTGAAATTGCTAACTTTTCGCTGCTCAAACCTATCGCACTGCTGCTCATAAAAAACGCAGCAAAAGCGAATGTTAGTTATTCGAAGAATAAATCGAAGAACGCATTGATCCGAAAAATCCAATACACGCGGGCAATGCCAGTAAACGGAGACAATCGTGTTGATAACTAAAAAGAAAGCTATTAGCAGCATTGTAGGTGCAACCACCCTGATGATTCTCGGTGGCGGCCAGGCCCTGGCTAATTCAGACAGCCTCCTGCCCGAAGTCTGCACTACAGTATGGCTGGAGAACGACAATGAGTGCGCCTCCGTCAGCGTTAACGGTAACGATGTAGTCACCTACAAAAGCCCCCAGGGCTCAACCGACGCTGAAACCAAAGCGGAAGACCTCTCCAATAAGATTCAAAATCTTCTCCGCTCCAAAAATTTCAAATCCGACGAACTTCTTCCTGCCGCAGAGGGCTCGTTAGCCTCCATCAAGGTAGGTAACAAGTCAATGCTTAAGTTCGAGCCCCCCAGAGGCACGGACGACAGCGCAGAGAGCGTAATGAAGCCCAGTCTTAAACTGGTAAATGCTTTAAGAGAAGCCTCCGGCGAACAGAAACTGCCGGATTCCTTCCTCACCATCGCTAACTCCCTTAGCGATTCGGACAGCGAAGACAGTGCCCAAACAGCAAGCTGTTTCTCTGGTAAAGCATCCTGGTATGGCAAAAAGTTTCACGGTAGACGTGCCGCAAACGGCGAGCGCTTCAACATGCACCAGCTCACCGCTGCCCATAAGAAGCTGCCTTTCGGCACCAAACTCCTTGTCAAGAACCGCCGCACCGGCAAAACTTGCATAGTTCGTGTCAACGACCGGGGACCGTATCACGGAAACCGGGTGATCGATCTTTCCATGGGCGCAGCCAAAAAGCTAAACATGCTTTCCCAGGGTGTTGCCATGGTCGATGTTGTCGTTCTTGGAATGTAGTTCCCTTTTCTGGATAAAGCGGTTAACAGATCAGGATCGAAGCAAGAAGTAGCAAAACTCTTGCCCTGATTATTGCTTGGACGCTCCGGTCACTAATAAAACCGCGCTCAGATAGCCAGATCGTAAAAGCTGGCCGGGATCTTCGCCCGCCGGCCTTCAACTTCTGGTAGAATTTCTGCTCCTTTCAGTAAATTCCCAAGTTTATCCAGACTGGATTCGGAGCTACCGTGACCACAAAAGAAGTAAGAGTAAGAATAGCCCCCTCTCCAACAGGGCATCTACACCTGGGTACAGCCCGGACGGCGCTTTACAACTACTTGTATGCCAGAAAGAATAACGGCAAGTTTATTTTCCGCCTGGAAGACACCGATAACGAACGATCCAACGAAAAGTACACCGAAGACATCATCGAAGGACTGAAGTGGCTGGGCCTCTCCTGGGATGAAGGTCCGGATGTAGGTGGTCCGTATCCGCCCTATCGCCAGACAGAAAAAGTAGATCATTACGAATCCATCGCCAACAAACTCCTGGCAAACGGCTTTGCTTATCTCTGCTACGCAACCCAGGACGAATTGGCCCAGATGAAGGAAGAGCAAAAAGCCAAAAATCTATCGATTCGATACGATAACCGCTTTCGCAACCTCTCCCAGGAAGAGAAGGAAAAATTCGAGAAAGAGGGTCGGATTCCATCTATTCGATTCCGTATCGAAGAACCTCAAAAGGTCAAATGGAACGATGCCGTCAAAGGACATATCGAAGTAAACAGCTCTGACCTGGGCGGCGACATGATCATAGTCAAATCCAATGGTGTAGCAACCTATAACTTCGCAGTAGTCGTGGACGACATGGATATGAAAATGAGCATGGTAATGCGCGGCGAGGATCATATCCACAACACCGCTAAACAGCTCCTGCTCTTCGAAGCACTGGGAGAGCAAGCACCCCACTACGCTCATACAGCCCTCATATTCGATACCGAAAAAAGAAAACTTTCCAAGCGTAAACACGGAGAGTCGGTTCATATCTCAAAATATCGAGAAGATGGATACATGCCTGAAGCTCTCGTAAACTATCTGGCGCAGATGTCCTGGTCACCGGAAAATGGCCAGGAGATTTTCAGCCTGGATGAGGCTTGCCAGTGGTTTGATATCAAGCGCGTCAGCAAAAGCCCAGCGGTTTTTGATATAGACAAATTGAATTGGTTCAACGCCCATTACTTGAGAAGCTTACCCATAGACACAATTGTGGCGAGAGCAAAACCATATCTCAAAGAGTTCAATTTGAGCGAGTTCGATGAAGCGAGAATCAAAGAGATGATCGAGCTTCTCAGAGAGAATCTGACCAGACTCTGTGATATCAAAGACAGTGCCGCATTCTTTTTCGGCAATGAAGTGGCAATAGACAAA
>JAUIJG010000494.1 GCA_030431355.1 bacterium | reverse complement strand
GCAAAATATTGATAAGCACTTTAGAAGTTGATGTATTGTAATATTCTAGTTGAATGATTGCTTTTACATTTGGTGCTTCAGATGCATAAAAGTTTTGAAACCACTCCCTAAATGGACGATAAAATGATTTAGCATCTTCAGGCAAACTTTTGCCAATTATTTCAAACACGCCCTCGGCGATATCACCTTTAATTTTGGGTGTTTTAAAAGTTTCTTCTACAAAGTAATTGTTCTCCATGCGGATATTTTCAATGGACAAAAATGTAAATAATAATAAAAATATGGGCAGTAATTTCGACAGAGGTACAGGTTCCTTCGTTAACCTGCATTATTTGGTTTAAAGTCTGTCAACTTCAACAAGTTTAATCTCGCATTTCATGAGCTCATCATAGTGCTCACCTATTTCCTTCATTTCTAAATCATCAGCTTCATAATGCCATTCTATAATGACTTCGGTTTTTAAAGCAATCAATTCATCTAAAGTTCTGAGCATTCTTGTGATCACTACGGCAGAGCTACTATTCATGTACATGAGTGCCATTTTTACCTTAGTGACTTTTGCAGGATTCATCCCGTATTCAGCTAGCCATCTATTGAAGGTCCAATAAAATTCACCGGTGTTTTCTGGAATAGAGCACCCAGAAATTTCAATAACTATGCCAAGCGAGCCGAGACTTATTTACTGCTTAAAGACTATGCTCATGCCCTGAAAGACTTATCTGCTATCGTAGAGGCCAACCCTATCGATGATGATGCCCGTCGAAAACGTGGAGAGGTCTATGTTTTGATGGGTAAATATGATGAAGCTCTGACTGAATTCAATGAAGCCATCTCACTCTATCCTTCCTCTTCGGCAGCATTAGAAGACCGAGCAAAACTGTATAGGAAAATCGGAGAAGAGAAAAAAGCCCTGGCGGATGAGACCGAGGCTAAAAGGCTTAAGAGAAAACCGGCGGTCAAAAAGATTTGACACCAGAGAAGATATCTCGATCTCGCATCCCTCAGGGTTGCAACATCTCCATGCCCCGTTCAATCATGTACCAGGTGCTGTCGTCCGGCGCGTTATCATCCGATGAATCTATCTTCTTGAGCAGTTCGAGCAAATCCTTAGAAGGATAGAGTTGCTGCTTCTCTTTGAACGAAAGCGAGATCAGCTCCGGATTGCTTGCCATCTCCGACACCTGTATCTCCGTGCAATTCAATCTACTAAGTTCTTTGTTGATTTCGCTTTCAGACACCTGACAAACTCCTATCACTATCCATTTAATTCAAGACCTATAGATTCTAATAGAAATCAGTATTGATTTAAAGATCAGCTTCATCGCCATGGCCAGATACTGCAAATGGCGCTCAAGTCACTAGTGACAACCTGGTGTAAACCCGATTGTCTTTGGCTTTGTCGTTGACAATAATGGATGAGACCCCGCAAATTTACTACAGAACCATGAACAAATACTTCAAACTTACTCCCCTGGAGATAGCTAAGACTCTCTTGATGGCATTCCTTCTACTGGTCATGTTTATTCCAGCTGTCTACGCCTACTCCTGCAATCTAAAGCTCAAACCTTCTCAGATTAAGACGTCTGTTAAAAGTCCACCGATGCCACCAGGAGAAGGTACTTTCTTTATGGGAGAGAATCTCAATCCTCCCGAGCAATTATTTTCCCTGGCCCGAATCATAGAGGTATGCCAGGAGGATCGCTCTCATCTGGTCTGGTTCTCCTATCCAGCCAGTGTAAGAGGTAGAGTTTTCTTCGGCTTCTCTCCGAATAACTTCCCCTCCCTTTCCGGAGGGAGTGGTGGCGGTTGGTAGTCATCGAATATGTGTATTGAAAGATGAAAGACAGACTGTATCTGGTATCACCTCTCTTCGACATCCTCTTCGTCTGCGGCGGTGCACCCTGGCTACTGGGAATAACTGCTTACCTGACGATAGGCACTAAAATAAATGGAGATCTCTTCAATAGAGAGCTACTCTCCATGCTGACAGTAATCTATGTGGCGGTATCGATACTCATAGGAGAGTCCCATCAATTCACTTCAATCCTGCGCTACTATGGGACGTTTAAAGAGAGAAGCAAAAAATACAATCTCTCCAGGCTGCCGCTCTGGATAATCTACTTTACACTGATCATGCTGTTGCTCATGCAAACCGCTGCTTTCAGAGACTCTCAGGTTACAGCACTATTGAGCCAGTTTGGTCTGTTCGAAGTGTTGGTGGTTTTAGACTTCCTGATTTCACTATTTCCCTTCTTTCTCGCCCAGCACTTTTGCGGACAGTCCCAGGCCATAGGTGTCATCTACTGTCGAATGAGAGGGTTCAATTTGACCAGGGATGAAAGTCTACTTTTGACGGTCACCTCCTGGTTCCTTGTCTTTGCCGGAGCCACCACCATCGCCAAACCCTTCGGCTCTATGCTATTCAGTAGTGTCATGATAGGCTTCCTGTTCTTCGAGTCACTCTGGAAAGTACTTGCTCTTCTCCTTTGTCTGGCCACCACCTGCTATTTTCTCCGTCGGGGCTTTGTCAAAGAGGAATGGCTTCCCAGAGAATCGGTGTTGACCTGGGCAAGCCTGGCTCTATTTTTCCTCTTACCCAGCCCTTTTATGATCTTTGTCTGGCTGTTTGTCCCCCTTCTCTTTCATGCCACCCAGCACTGGGCGGTGGCATGGCACGTGAGACAGGAGGAGAAAGATAGAGAAGGACTTATGCGACCGGAAGGCGGATACGCTATGCTTGACTTCATGAGGATGATGCTACCTATACAGCTAGCAACCGTGAGTCTTCTGTTCTTCCCACTCTGGCTCACCATATTTAATACCGGGCTGAATTCTGAGTCCCTGGGAAGTTCTATCACTCTTGGAGTGCATCTCTCCATGTTGATCTTCTACATCCACTACTTTTCCGACAGAATGGTATGGCGCAGCAGGCACTAGGCATAAATATTCTGTTATCATTGGGCGATGACAGCCAATAGAAACATCGTTTCCATCGGTGCCCACTGTAATGGTGGATTGAAATCAGCGCCTGAAAAAGCTCTTGAGATTGGTGCCCAGGCGGTACAAATCTTCATCGGCTCTCCCCAGTCTTGGAAAAGCCCATCGCCAAAAGAAGATGAGTTCAAGCGCTTTCGTCAGGCAATCAAAGAGAACAAGCTTGGTCCGGTCTGTGTCCACGGAACCTATCTGGTCAATCTCGCTTCGCCGGTGGAAGATAACTACGAGAAGTCTATCAACAACCTGGCAATCGGTTTGAGAATGGCGGAGGCAGCCGGTGCCGACGGTCTCATCTTCCATCCCGGATCTACCAGGGGCAGACCCTATAAAGAAGCTCTCCAACGAGTAGTCCGCTCCATAGAAAGAGTGCTCGATGGATATGAGGGAAGGTGCAAACTGACTCTTGAGGTATGTGCCGGTGCAGGAAATACCATCGGGGCAGATTTCTCTCAATTTGGCGACATTCTAAGAGCAATGGACTTCGATTCCCGGCTGGGCGTATGCCTGGATACATGCCATCTTTATAGTGCCGGATATGATATTGCCACCAAATCCGGTCTCGATCGCACTCTGACGGAATTCGAAGAGCATGTCGGATTTGAATGGCTGGTGGCGGTGCACGCGAACGA
>JAUIJG010000493.1 GCA_030431355.1 bacterium | reverse complement strand
CATCAAATCAGCGCGCTTGTGAACAGCGCTACTTAGATAGTAGTGCTTTTGCATCTCCAGGAAATGAGAGGTTGAATAACCCAGATCCAGAAGGACCAGTAGGAGAAAAGCGGCTCCAAGAGTCTTGATTAACTCTTCTCCTTTAACTATTTTGCTCTCTAGCTTTCTAGAAAGACGTTTGTTCAAGTCCAGGGAAGGATTAGAGTCTTTTACCGCTTCAACGAACTCTTTCAAAGAGGTTAGAGAGGCGGCTCCAACAGGCACTTTCGCAATTACATCCGCTTCATAGGGACCGAGGCTGGACTTCTCTTCTTCGGTAACAGATCCTTGAGAGCAGGATGACTTGATGAGAAGATTACCCCAGATAGATAGATCGATACCATCGATCAGATCAAGCTTTATCCGCTTCAACCCATAAACAAAAGCAGGCTTCGCCTGACTTTTCTCTTCACTGCCGGCAGTATCACAGTCGACTAACTTCACCCAGTTGAGATAGAAGACTGGCGGTCTACCTTTAAAAATAAACGAGAAGATACGGCAGCTAATCTTTGACTCCAGTGAAACTTGAATAAGATGCGCTATCAGCAAAAACACAAGAATTATCAGAAGCCCGACATAGGTCAAATTGACAGAAAACCAGCCCGGCTCGGAAAAGCAATAGATAAAGAAGACAGCAAAAAGTGCATAGGAGACCTTGACCAACCCATAACACTTATGGGAAAGACTGGTCTTCAGCTCATAAATCTTCGGCATTGTCATGAATGGGGTGACACCCTTAGAGTTATCGGGTATTTAAGCTGTCAATAAGGGAATATTCTCTATGAACCCTTACCTATTAAATTGTACATTTAAAGTGAATCGGTTTTCCCAACTGAACCCCAGGAATCCAATAAGCAAATGGCTCTTATCAAGAAAGAAATCGGTGAACTGCTTGTAGACAACGGTCTCATAACCGCCGACGAGTTGAAGCTGGTTCAGCAAGAGCGGTTGAAAACCGGAGAGCCGATTAGCCTGATCCTCTCCAGACTGGGACTGGCAAACGAAAAGCACTTGAAGAGCGCTCTGGAGATACAGTTCGGAGTCAACTATGTTTCCTTGTCGAAAGTAGCCCCGGCCTCGGAATGCTTGCAACTGTTACCGGAAAAGGTAATGCGCCAGCACCAGGTCGTTCCCATAGAGCAGGACGACAATAAGCTAACTCTGGCGATGGTCAATCCCAACAATTTGCTCGCCCTGGATGACATCAAATACAGACTCAGAGGCGTTCAAATCCAGCCCACAGTCTGTACCGAAGATGACTTCCAGCATTTTATGGAAACGATCTACGCGGACCGCCAGGACGAACTCACCGATGAGTTCGAAGAGAAGCAGGTGGAGACTTTCATAGAATCGGAGGTTGATCTCTCCGAGATAGCAATCTCCCAGGAAGTTGACGAGGATATAAACGATCTAGACCTGGCAAAACAAGCCCAGGATGCGCCAATCGTCCAACTGGCAAACCAAATTCTCGCCAAAGCGATAAAAAAACAATGCTCAGATATTCATGTAGAGCCGCAGGACAAACAGATTACGGTTCGATACCGCGTTGACGGAGTGCTCTTCCTCGATCGAACCCTGCCAAAAGCAGTGTTGGCCGCCCTCGTCTCCAGATATAAGATTATGGCGGATCTGGATATCGCCGAGAGAAGGCTTCCCCAGGACGGAAGAATAAGAGTCAGATTTTCCGGAAGAGATATTGATTTCCGGGTCTCCACCATTCCCACAAAACACGGGGAAAAGGTGGTCATGAGACAGCTGGACAAATCCACAACCAAGCTTGGTCTGGAAAATCTTATCAGCGAAAAAGATGCCCTGGAGTTAATCAGGGATATGATCGGCAAACCCTACGGCATAGTCTTCGTCACCGGACCAACCGGCTCCGGCAAAACCACCTCCCTATACTCCGCTCTGGCGGAGCGAAACACCCCGGAAGTAAATATCTGCACCGCCGAGGATCCTATTGAGTATGAGATGTCCGGTATCACCCAGGTCCAGGTTCTTCGAGAGAAAGGACTCGACTTTGCCCGCATACTGAGACACTTTTTGAGACAAGACCCGGACATAATTCTGGTGGGAGAGACCCGGGACAGAGAGACAGCCAAAATTGCCGTGGAAGCAGCACTCACCGGGCACCTGGTGTTCACCACTTTGCACACGAATGACGCACCAGGAGCAGTGACACGATTGGCAGAGATGGAGGTGGATCCATATCTAATCGCTTCCGCCACCATCGGTGTAATCGCCCAACGTCTCCTCAGAAGAATTTGCGAAGAATGCATAGAAGAATACATTCCTGATCCAACCACTTTGAGATATCTGGGACTGATAGAGAATGTCGAAGACAGACTCACCGACTCGATGGTCGAGTACTACAGACTGAGAGTAAACGACCGCGGCATGCCGATATTTCATAGAGGTAAGGGATGCGAAGCCTGCAACAACACCGGATACAAAAACCGAATCGGTGTCTTCGAGATCATGCGAATAAACGATGACATCCGGGAGCTTATAGGAAAAGGCGCACCCACCGCGAAGATTCGTTTATTGGCGAAGCAATCAGGAATGATACCACTCAAAGACTACAGCATCAGGCTGGTCGGTCAGGGACTGACCACAGCGGACGAAGTGGTCCGGGTAACCCTGACTGATACCACCGGCGAAGACAAACTGTGTAGCAAATGTCGCAATCCCATAAGCGACGACTTTGTCAAATGCCCATTCTGCCAACATGAATTAAAAATATCATGTAAGCGCTGCGGCACCCTTCAGAACGAGAGCTGGTCCAGTTGTCCCAAGTGCGGACACAATAATGACCAGTTAGCGATCGAAATGGAATGCAAACATTGCGGTGCAGAGATTTTTGGAGAATGGGTCGAATGTCCTTACTGCATGACCTCAAAATATGACAAAGAGAACCAGTGCGATCATAAAAACGGCGACACCACCAAAGAGACGATAGCCGCGGAAACTGAAACCGAGAAATCGAATGGCACGGCAGATGCTGGAACGGCAGGGACGAAGAGCAAGACAGCTACCAAGAGCAAAAGAAAAAGACGCAAATAGACCCGGACTACGATAGCTTTAAAGGAGGTTTTTGATGGAACTTGAGTTGCAGGAGATAATGCAGCTAGTCCTTGATAGAGCCGCATCGGATCTTCACCTCAAAGCCGGTCAACCGCCGATTATAAGAGTAGCGGGGCAGCTCGAGCGAACAAGCCTGCCGGTGTTGACCGAAGAGGACGTGGAGGCGCTCATTCTCTCCATTATTAACGAGCAGCAGGAAGAGATACTGGTCAACGAATTTGAAATCGACTTCAGCTTTGGCGTGGAAGGACTGGGAAGATTCAGAGCCAATGTATACAAAGATCGGGGCTGTTTCTCCGCCGCATTGAGGGTAGTCAGCTCCCATGCACCTTCCACGGCAGAGTTAGGACTGCCTTTGATCTGCGACGAGTTAACCGACCGTCCCCGGGGACTTATCTTAATCACCGGCCCCACCGGTTCAGGCAAATCAACAACCCTGGCATCCATGATAGACCGCATAAACACAAATAGATCGGTGCATATCCTCACCATTGAAGATCCGA
>JAUIJG010000492.1 GCA_030431355.1 bacterium | reverse complement strand
CCCAGGAAGGCACCAGTCCCCACTGAGCAAGCTCCAAAAACCTTCCGCTTCCCTCATCGGAACCGCTTTCGAAATCCCCATCGATTGTTTGCATAGGGTCAGGGCTAGCTTCTGAATGAACAGCTGAATCGTAGATAACAATGGGGATTTTTTGACTGGGTGCTATATTGAAGCGGATTTTGCTTTCTAAATGGGCTTTGGTGATTCTGAATCTCTTGAGAATCTCTTTGTGACTGTGTACAAGGGTATATCTGCCGCACATGGAAATATCTTCTTCTTAAACTGGTTTCGGGCGTCTGGTGGTATTTCCAGGATACTTGAATTTGAACAAAAGAATTTGTTTCGGAAGGCTTGTCAACAGGGTCTCGGTTCAAGAAGATCGAGGTATGCTGGTCTTTTCTTAATGCGCTCATGGCAATTCCATGGAACAATTTAGAGAAATATTTTTGCAATTTTTCTTGGGTACAGACTTAGTAATTTGATTTTGTTTCGGTTTCAGTTTTGATTCAGCGCACCATATTTCCGGCTATTTTTCTCTGTCTGGTCAATTTGATCGGATCGGTCGGTCTTGCGACCTTAGTCTGCCCACCAGCTTTTTCTAAAGACAGTCAGCCACCGGTTCTTCTCAGTATAAGTCCGGGCTTGAGAGATGTTTCGCCTGCAGTGAGTCAGTCTGGAGAAAAATCAGCCGGACTTGAATTCACTGACAAAATTCAAGATAGAACGGCCTCAGGCGACGAAACTTATCGGGCAGATAAAGCGCAGGCAGTCGACAAATTGTTAATCGGTCAGGGAGCAGGAGATGGTGTTAGCCAGAGCCCGAGCCCGAATAGCAACCAGGGCTGGATCGCTCCTGTTAGCGTAAAGCCAGAAACCCATTTTGGACTTTCCGATGATACTTTTGAATTAGCCAAGCTCTGGGGTCTTATTCCCTCATTGAACACCCTACATCAAAATCCCCGTCACCTCTCGGAAAAGCAGATGGACGTCCTGCTCAAGCGCGTGGTGGTGAGGCAAGACATAAGTGAGTCGGTTCTCTCAAAAATGTTTGATGTACGAACTACCCTGAACGCCATCGATAAGCAGATAGCTAAATCAGAAGAAATTAGCGCTATTCTCGCGGAAAAACGTGACAAAGCGATTCGATTCAACACCTATGCCGACCTTGTTGCCGGTGGTATCACCGGTATTCTCTCCGGCGCTCTGCGTCTGGGCACCCTGGAGTTTGTCACCCCGGATGTGGTGGATGTTGTGGAAGGTGTTGCCCAGGCAGGTCTGGCTGGCTATGCTTTGAAAAATGAGAACATAAAACACCATATCGAAAAAGGTATCCCTAATCTTCTGGCAAAGATTTTTTATCCTCACGAAGAGAGATTGAAGGATTTTCCCGATAGCGTCTGGACATTCTTGAACTCTATCCCGAGCTATTCAGACAACGAATTGACCAGGCGTGAACTGCTTGTCAAACAGTGGACAGAGAAGAAATTTTGCCTGAGACATAGGAACGGAAAGAAGAAGACTCACCATATTAGGGTCAAGCATGTGGCAGGGGTCCATGGAGGTCAAGCCACTCTGACAATAGAGCTCTTAGAAGATAGAATTGCCATGTTGCAGGATCTGCGCTCCGAGGTCACAACCATGGAGGAACATCTGGCAGAGATTTTTGAGCGAGCCAAAAAATATTGACGTGGCGGCAAAACATTTGTACTATTCAACTCCCACGTCTCGTGTGCGCGCCCTTAGCTCAGCTGGATAGAGTGCTTGGCTTCGAACCAAGAGGTCGTAGGTTCGAACCCTACAGGGCGTAATCTTTTAGTCAATTGGTCTTTCAGTGGCAGAGACTTCGGAAAATTGCGCTTTATGCGGTAAACCTGTCAGGTCCGGTCAATCCGGCTCTCTCACCCAGTGGATCTTCTACTGTGGCTGTGATAGAGCGCCCCCAGCCGATGATGAGATATCCGCCGATGATGGTTCGCGGACCATAAAAGTATGTCTCAACTGCGGAAAAAGAATAGGGGTTGGACGCTCGGGCACCATAACCCAGTGGATTTTTCGTAATGAGGTCTGTGGCTGTGAAGCTCCGGAGCCGATTGAGAAAATAGTTGATGAATTCGTAAGTAACGAGTCTGAGAATACGGTGACTGATTTTAGCTCCCAGCCAGAGCTGGAAGTTGATGGCGATAGTTTCCCGGTTGAGAGATTTGCTCCTCTACGAATTCTTGCTTCCACCAATGAAAGCACTGTCTATCAATCGATTGACCGACTGCTGGGCACGAAAGTGGCTGTCAAAGTATTGAAGCAAGGAGCTTTTGAAAGTCTGGTTCAATTTCAAAAAGGAGTGAAGATTCTAGCCGACTTGAATCATGGGGGCATCGTCGAAGTTCTTGATTTCGCGGTGAAAGACGGAACACCATATATGGTTATGGAGTTCGTCGAAGGCTCAACCTTGAGAGAGTTCTTGCGAAGCAATGGCAGGCTTCCGCTGGAAGACACTCTGGAAATAGCCGGAGAACTCTGTGAAACCCTCTCCTATTGTCACCAGAGAGGTGTGTTGCACCGGGACATCAAGCCAGAGAACATCTTGATCTGTGCCACTGAATCAGGTTCTTTTGAAGTTAAGCTTTTGGATTTCGGCCTGGCTTTTCATTTGGACTCGACAATCGATAAAGGAATGGAGTTGGCGGGAACCCCTACATACATGGCTCCAGAGCTGGGTCAAGGAGAGTCTTATAGCCAACGGTCGGAGATTTATTCCCTCGGTTGTGTTCTATTCGAACTGCTTAGCGGCTGCCCCCCTTACGAAGATAGTAACCCTCTTCTGCTATTGAAGGCCCATTCAGATAGTGAGATCCCTTCTATAAGCTCTAAAGCCCCTGACCTTGTATTAGATATTGAAGTCGAAGATATTGTGCGCAAATGCATTGAGAAAGAACCGGATTTTCGATTTCAAACGCCGGAGCAATTGCTGGCAGCCCTAAACTCTTTATCCAAGAAGGAGAGCGCTGAATCTGAATCAGATCCTTCCGGCATAAGCAATGCTAGTAGTCCGGGCGCTCAGTCTAATACTGGAAAAAGAGAGACAATTTTGATCTCTCTTGCTGTTCTGGCAATAGTTGCTATGGGAGCTATAGCCTTAGGTCTTTTCTTTTTCGGTGCTTCAGAGGAGAAGAAGAGCGCCGAGCCTGAAATTTCGGCAAGTGAAGAGAATGAAGAGAAGGAAGTCAGAAGGATTTTAGAGGCGAGAAAAAACAAAGTCTATATCTCTTTTCGCGGCCGAACTATCTATAAAAAGCCGCTTCAACTTGTGGCTCGCTACAAGCTTAAAGGCAAGCTGGAGTTCTTTGGTGCGAAGTTCGGGGACCCTGAAGATTTGTTGGTTTTAAAAGATACTTTGTATAGCCAAATCAGCGCATCTATGTCTAATTTGAGTGATAAGCACCTTGCAGTTCTCTTGAAGATGAAACACCTTACATGTGTAAAAGCAAGTTTCACTAGTCTGACCTCGGCTGGAATCAAAGCGATTAGTGAGTACAAGAACCTTGATTATTTACAGCTACATGAAATAGTGCATGACGAAGACCTGAGAGTATTGTCTGCCATGCCCAAGCTGCATACCTTGCAGATTCAAAACTGTG
>JAUIJG010000491.1 GCA_030431355.1 bacterium | reverse complement strand
ATTGGTCGAACCGAGGTCTTCTACCCAGTAGGAGCCTTGCATCTGCAGCACCCAGGCATGGTGTCTGGATATGTAATGATCGTTTGTGATTGGAATATTGTTAGTCTGGTCCCGTCCGATTTTACTTACGGATTGGTTCAGGGGAAATCTTTCGTTGGTAAGTTTGTTGAGCAGAAAAGCCGGTTTGACCGGGGCCTGATTCGGATCAGGGTTGGCGTTGTCCATAGGTCCAGGTTGTTGCATCGGTTCCATTTTTCTACCTGCTTCTTCCTACACTATATAGACCGGCTTGAGTCAGATTAGATTAGGTTTTGAGCCCGGGTTAATCCGTTTTACAGACAGTCGTCAAGGCTGCCGAAGGAAGAAAAGCTAGCTTGAACCGTTCGCTCCTTCGTCCTGGTACATAATTACCACCACGGTGACATTGTCCGGTGCTCCGCCGTCAATGGTTTGTTTCACCAGCTCTTCGCAGACATCATCCGGATCCTCACCCTTGGTGATTACGTCTGATATTTGTTCGTCTCTAAGCACCGTCGGTAGTCCGTCGGAACAGAGAACCACCCAATCGTGAGGTCTGAGTTCTACAGGTGTGTGATCTACTTCGACCTTCTCTTCGTGGCCGAGGCAACGCGTAATTAAATTTTTGTAAGGGTTGATTCTGGCTTGCTCTTCGGTGAGTCTGCCGGCTCTTACCATCTCCTGAACCACAGAGTGGTCATTGGTCAGTAGATGATGTTTTGCGTCCCTTACTAAGTATGCTCTGGAGTCACCCACATGGGCAATTTGCAAACAGCTGTTGTCGCTCTGGACGGCTACCACGACGGTGGTACCCATACCCCTTACGGTGGCGTCCTCCTCAGCTTCATTCCAGACATTCTGGTTAGCCATCGTCACAGCTTTGTCCAGCCATTCTTGAATAGCGTCTTTGTTATCTGTGGAAGGAGGAGTCTCTTTCCAGTGCTTCTCTATCGCTTCGACAGCAAGCTTACTTGCACGAGAACCGCCCACGGCGCCTCCCATACCGTCTGCGACAGCAAATACACGCTGGTCTGGACTCATCCAGAAGTTATCTTCATTTCTCTGACGCTGACATCCCGCATCAGTTCGTGCAGCAGCACGCCACTTTAGCATCGTTTATCTCCGTAGCCTCCTCGCTGATT
Source organism: bacterium (assembly GCA_030431355.1). The sequence continues at coordinate 2,481 of JAUIJG010000491.1, read as the reverse complement.
CTTTTTAGCAGACTCGCCTAATAGTTTATTAGATCTTACGAGGTGTCGTATTATTTTTGCCACCATTACAACATTTCCAATCAAGAAATATTTTGCATACGGCTGAATTTCTGGAATCAAAGATGCTCCTAGGAACAAAACGGCAAAGGATAAGAACCCTAAAGTCTGCAGTAACAAATTTACTCTATTTTTTTGCTCAACCTGGAGGTCGGCTTCTAAATCGTAAACTCTACGTTTCAGAACTTCCATCTCTTCCACCACATCTTGATAAGCCTGCTTCGAAATTGCGGGCTGGGAATCATTGTCTGGTATATGGTTTTGGGGATCGTGGTTATAATCGACACCCTGGTTTTCCAGAAATTTCAGCCCTTTTTTAGGTTTTCTCGACTTAACAAGTTTTTGCCAGAGTGCTTTTATTGACATCTGGCTGTCGGAGCCCATCATCTTTAAAACCTGGACGGCTTGCTCCGGTCTTTCAATAATCCATTTTTTTAGGGATGGTTTGGCAGCTTCCACGAAAGAGAAATTTGGATGTAGAGTACGCGCTATGCCCTCCAGGGAGGTTCCGGTCCTCATCAGGTAGGCAAGAGTCGGTGGCATGCTCAAAGCTCTCTGACCGGCAATTTCATCCACATCATCTTCTATATTAGTGAAGTCGATCTCTTTGATACCTTTACCGGCGTAGTAGTCGATGAAAGGGGTAAGGGCTCGCTTGACGGGCTCAATGTTTGCGTCCTCTTTGATGATCTCAAGCACCGTAAGATGCTTGATAAGTTCATCGACGTCTTTCTTGATCACGGCTGCAATACAACCGGTGATGGCATTTCTCTGCTTTTCTGAGATTCGGCCTATCATGCCGAAGTCATAAATAACTATGCTGCCATGAAGATCTATAGCGATGTTTCCTGCATGGGGATCCGCATGGAAGAAGCCGTGCAGTAGAACCTGGTCCAGGTAGCAGCTGACCAGCTTGTTTCCTATTTCTGTGAGGTCCAGTCCGGAGTTGCGCAGTTCTTCGATGCGGTCTACTTTTATGCCGGGAATATATTCAAGGGTAAGAACGCGTTTTCCTGTATATTTCCAGATTACGCGAGGCACTCTGATGTCAGGATTATCTTTGAGAATCTGTCTCACACGATCTGCATTTTTGCCTTCCTGGAGATAATTGATCTCAGAAAATAAATTTCTTCCGAATTCGTCTGATAATTTGAGCCAATTGTCCCACTCGCTACTTGGCTTCAGAGCCGAACCCATTTTAGTCACCAGGCGCATATAACCGAGATCCTGGTAAAAACGAGAAGAGAGATTTGGTCGCTGAACTTTGACAACTACTTTTCTGCCGTCTTTCAAGAGCGCGCGGTGGACCTGGCCAATGCTCGCCGAGGCCACGGGCTTTTCATCGAAGCTTGTAAACAGTTCCGATGGTGGACGTCCCAGATCCCTTTCAATGATCTCTTTCACCTGACTCAATTCAAAAGGTGGGACTTTGTCTTGCAAATAGGCCAGCTCTTCGGCCATTTCCGGGGAGAGAATGTCTCTTCTTACCGAAAGAAACTGTCCCAACTTTATAAAGGTAGGCCCCAGCTCAATCAGGGTTTCTCTCAGTCGGCGGGCTTTTCTTTTCTCTTTATCCGAGGCTGAAAGTTCGGTCTTTATGGAATATTTTTCTGAGATCGACGCTGCGGCAAAAGCTGTAATGGTCCTGGCAACCTGGAAAAATCTTTCGTCTTTGAGAATTTCGTTTGGACGGACTGTTTTATCAGCCGTCTTCGGATCATAAACAAAGTCCATTCCCGGGTCGGCTTTCTTGCGAAGCTGTCCTTTTCTAGAGAATTTCTTCTTCTTCGGAAGCGCCTTTTTCTCTTCCTGCTTAAAGGAAACCGACAACTCTTGTTTCTTGTCGTCGGCTTTCTCCAGGTTCTGTTCGGATTCGGAAGTAGACCTATTCATTAGAATGTACTACTCCGCGGAAATTGAAATTTTGACCAGACAATTAGCGAAGCCAATCAAACAGATGCTTTCATCTGTTTGAGTTCCGCAATTTCTGCTCTCAATGTGGCGATCTCGGCTCGCAGCTCGTTGATCTCTGTGGAGTCTCCAAGCGCACCCAATGAGAAGTCAGCCACTTGCCTTCTGATTTTTTCTCTCACCTGACTTTCGAGTATTTCAGATCGTTGCCAGACATGTTGGGAAACTTCGTTTGCGACTTCTTTTACTTTGTCTTTTGTTTCCGAGACTTTGTCGGAGCCGTTCGATTTGTATTCCGTCGCTCTGGCCGTCAAAGCGTCTACGCAATCTTCGAGGCGCTCTCTTCCAACTTCCACTGCGGCTTTAGCCAGAAAAAAGATTTTAACCATTGGCCTTATCACAGTGCCACCTCCATGGGGGTTCGCGTTTCTGCGTCTGTCTGTGGTGTTATCGATCGGATTTCAAGGACTGATATCAAGCTGGATTTCTTGATTTCGAGTACTGGACAGAACA
>JAUIJG010000490.1 GCA_030431355.1 bacterium | reverse complement strand
ACCGGTGGTGTTCCAGGAATGGATGTCGGATTTGAAAAATCGCATCGACTTAAAGCCGGTGGGTAGGCAAGTTATATCTGAATAATGGCGAGCCCAGACTGCTCCCAATTGCATGGCTGAGTCAAACAACGTCGGGTCCAAAATCCAGTCCATGCCACCATTGTCAACCAGACAATTTGCCGGATCTTGACCTTTGACATTGCCTGCAATTCCAGTGAGACCGAGACCGGCAATTTTCTGAATTCCCTGGAATCTTGGTCCATGGAAAAGCCACTGGTCATAAACATGTTTGACTGTAGGTAGAGTAGACTCCTGGAATTGAATTGATTCCGGAGTGAATGTGGAATTGATTTTGCTTCCCAGGGCTGTAGTTTTGGGTTGCTGCGTCAGGGAGGTAAGGGATGAGTCCGCTTCCACGAAGAAGTTTATGAAGGCACGGTGGTGTAACTTCTTCAGACCCCGTGAACTCACTGAAGAGACTGAGACAGCTGCCCTATCATCGGAGATGGATTCAACTATCACTTCCAGATTTTTGTCATCGGAATCAAACACCACTCCGGAGGGAATATCAAAGTCTTCTATACTCTTTACGCTTCTGCCACCGTAGGCGAGGGTAGCCGCCTCTAACATGGTTTCCACCGCCACAGCCATGGGAAGCACCGGTATACTATCCAGCTTATGGTCTTCCAGGTATATGTGATTGGAACGCTTGAACGGTATCTGCAGCACCATAGGCTGTCTTGAATAGACCACGGCCGGCTGTATTACCGGACCGGTCCAGTCCCTGTTCAATGTGGTTATAACTCTGGCGCTATGAATGGGCTCCCCGACCAATATCACCTCAGCATCGTCAATGCTTCCATACTCTAGTTCTTCGAGAAAAGCTTCGGCTCCCCGGTCCGGTTCTATCATGCCCCATCCGTAGCTCTCGAATACTTTTTCGAGTTCGGGGGGCGCCATGCCGCCTCTCCAGGGACCCCACATGATAGATTTAACGGAACAAGATGTCTGTTTATTCAGGTATGAGGCAAGCTTATTCAGGCTTTCGTTGGCTGCCACATAGTCTATCTGTCCTGGATTTCCTGTCCTTCCCACCACGGAGGAGAAGAAATACATGAATTTGACCTGGTCTAATTTCAAGCGGTTCGCCAGAGTCAATGCTCCAACTACCTTGGTGTCATAGACCTTTTTGAATGAATCCAGGGATTTGTTTTGTATGTTTGAATCTTCTATTATCCCGGCGCCGTGGATGACCGCATCGATGGATGGGTTGACTTCGTAGAGCGAGTCTATCAGCTCAGAAAGTGCAAGTTCGTTTTTAACGTCCACAGAATAATAACGCACGCTGGAGGCGTAGGTCTTGATTCGATCCAGGTTTCTTCTAATCTCTCTATCTTTCAGGAGCTGGCGGAACCGGGTCTCAATCTCCTTAATCGAAGCCCTGTTTCCGTTGTTTCCGGCGTTTTTCATCAAGGCAGCTTTTAAGTCTTTCGGATCATCCAGGGAGATGGTCTCCTTACTCTCCTGGGCTGGTGCCGGAGATTGACCTAAGATCACGAAGTTGGAGTGATATCTCTTAGCCAGAGCGAGGGTCAGTTCTGCGGTGATACCTCTGGCGCCACCAGTAACTAAAATGAGAGACTTTTCGTTGAGGCCGAATCTGTTCTCTTTTATTTCGCTCTCTTTTGAACTATGGTCCAATTCATGGGGAGCTGGTATCAAATACGGGCTTTGTAAAATTCCATCTTTGAGCGCATACTCACCGTGGGAGTTTCCAGCTTTTATCAGCTTTAATATAGTCGCGATCTGATTTTCCAACGCGGCTGGAGATTTTGATTCCTCCGGATCTATATCCAGATAGAACGTTCTCAGGAAGTCCATCTCCAGGGCTATGGTATTCGTCATTCCAGCCAGAGCACCATTGGTGATGACGCTCTTTGTATCTTTCATCAAGGATTCAGGGAGCTTCGAATCCAGAAGCATTTTGCCGCCAAAGCCGGTGAGGGTTATTAAGGTGGGGCGGTAATTTTTTAACCCACCTGCATCATGAAGACTCTTTATCTCTTTGGTAAGTGAGAGTAGCCCTTCCTTTTCTCCCCGGTAGATTATGCATTCCGGGAGATCGGCATTATCTCCGACTAGAAAGTCATTTTTGTCTTCATCAGTCGTCTTTCTTTCAACCAGACAGTTTGAATTAATAAGGGTTCTGGTCAGAGCATCGACAAGCTCTTCTTTCTCTGGATACTCAGAGGGCGAGGTAATAATCAATACTTTGCCGGGTCCGGGTAAGTATTCTTCCGATTGAGATTCGTCTTCAAGGCGAGCCAAATCCAATTTTATTCTCTCTCTTCGTACCCGAGCCCTGGATTGGCTGTTTTGCTCAGAGCTGCCACCACCGGTCAAAACTTTGAGAGCATCGTTTATATAAGCTGCGTTTTCTTTCTCTTTCGGCTCGGATATATTCAAGGTCTTTTCCAGGTCAAGCTCTCTTATCCAATTGGAAATTGAGGAAAGAGTCTTCAATTCTGCTAGTTCTTCGATATTGCCTTCCAGCTCAAATTTAAAATCTTCAGGGAGCAGTTTTCTGAATCCATTGAATATCTCAATTCGTTTTATCGAATCGATGCCCAGATCGGCTTCAAGATCCAGATCGGGGTCGAGCATCTCCACCGGATATCCGGTTCTTTCTGCCACGATCTCGTAGAGATTTTCGATTAAGGCTTCTTTGTCGACAAAACTTTCATTCGAATCTGAGGGCGCTGCTGGAAGCTGGGTTTCCTCGATGTTCTGCTCTGACGCTAAAGGTGCTTCCTGACTAACTGTAGTGCTGTCAAGCCATTGAGTAGGGCTTTTTATGGAATTTGATCCGCCACCACTGGTTGCGCCGAGGTAGGCAAGCATCGCGTCTTTCTGGGCGGCTATAAAAGTCTGCGTCGCCTCAAGCATGGAATTTTGGAAGTTTAGCAGCACTGCTTCTTTTGACAACGGTTCAGAAGGTGTTGGTGTTTCCGATGCATTTCTTGGAGAAGCATAGCCCTGTACCATCGGTGGTGAAGCTTTGGTGCTTAATTTCTTGCCGGATTGAGTTGAGATTCGAGATGAATTGTATGCAATAGACTTGACCGGTCCGATAGACTTACTTTCTTTTGATTCGGCTTTTCTACCGAGCGGCTCTATGCTGACGCTGTTTACTATGAAATTGAGCCTGGAGACCATATTTAGTGATCTGTCTTTTTCCTGGTTGATTTCTATCGGAGCGATTTTTCTGCCTTCGAACAATTTTTCGATTTTCAAAGGTAATCCGGTCGACCAGCACTCGGCCAGGAAGGATAAGAATTGCCAGAGTCCGTCTTTGCCATGTCTTTCTATCGATAGTGCCTTAACTTTGTCGTCGGGGAAGTTTGCTTCCACCAAATTCGTGAGGACCGCACCCGGACCACATTCGATAAATATCGTGGCACCTTCGGCTCTCATGCTTTTTAGCTCCTGGTCGAAGCGCACGGGTGAGACAATATGATGAGCTAGAAGCTCCCTTTGGCTTTTCGTCTCGGTTGGGTAGACAGTGGCGGTGGCATTACTGAATACAGGTATCTGGGATGCGGATAGGGCCAGGTCGCTGAAGGCTTTCTTTAATGGTTCGACAGCCGGCT
>JAUIJG010000489.1 GCA_030431355.1 bacterium | reverse complement strand
CCTGAGATGTGAAAGCGTCTCCACCGGATTGCGCCATTGCTGGTGCGGTAGAAAGACCAAAAATTACGGCAGCTGCTAAAGAAAGACGAGCAATTGTTTTAGTAAGGTTACGCATGTTAGGAAGCCTCCTGCGAAATTGAAGATTCGTTTGCGAAAAGTGTTTTGTTAGTAAAGTGTTTTCAAGTGCTTTTGAGCTTGTTTAGCATACGGCCGCCAGCGACAGAAGTCAAGCGCTTTTAATCTCAATTTAGAAATTTTTTGGCATTTTAATAAAACCGGCTCCCTGACTCAGGTAGAGAAGACTGAGAAGTTCGTTTTTTCAGTGGCTGAAAACCGGCGGAGGAGGGATATCAACAACCGATTGCACCCTATGGAAAGTTTCTACTGTTTCATCAACCCTAAAAATCCGACACCAGAAAATCCAGACAAAAGACATAGCCGCATGCCTCTCAACAAGGAGGAAAGAAAAACGCGCGTTTTTCTTTCCTCTTTGCTGAATCGTTATATATAGGTATAGAAGTAATCAGTTTAAAGAGCGAAAGAGGAGCTTTTCAGCTCCTCTTTTGCGTTGCGAGTTGCAGTAAATCGGGTGATTAACTGAAGAGGTTGGCGTCTCTTGCGGAAGCTACGAGCCAGTTGATGGCACCAGGGGTAGCCAGACCACCGGTCACACCGGCAGCTCCGAACAGAACTCTCTTCATCGCGTCGTGAGTACCAGCAGCCATGTGCATGAAGCCCATGATCATGGTAGGTCCGCCCCAGGCAATTCCGAGGATTTCCATTCCGTTTGCGATTATGTTGAGAAGAGCTTCTAAGTTAGCCAGGTTGTTTACACGCACTGTACCAGCGGTGTTAACACCCATGATAGCTGTGGCGTCTCCGCCTTGCGGTCCGATTGTACCGTTGGTGGCACCCTGCAGAATCGGGGATGCACCCTCTGTGATCTGCTGAGTTTGTGAACCGGTGTTGTATCCGGAGTCATTACCGATGTTACCTTCGACACCCTGAGATGTGAAAGCGTCTCCACCGGATTGCGCCATTGCAGGTACGGTAGAAAGACCGAAAATTACAACTGCTGCGAGAGAAATACGAGCGAAAGCTTTAGTAAGGTTACGCATGATTGGAACCTCCAATAAAAATATGGAATGTAGTAGTAAGGTGTTTGAGAAACTGGTTGCAGAAGGCAACCGCTTTTGTGTTTCTTCGTTAGAATAGGTTAAGATAAGTCCGAAGTCAAGGACGATTTTGTAAGGTAGCTAACATTTTCTGGTTTTTTTTGAGAAAATTTGCTATTAGACCTTGGAAACCACTGTATTTCAGTCACAGAAAGCGATTTTAAGTCGTTTGCCCCATAAGATTTTCGATTGAGAATCTGAACGAAACCTCTCTACAAAAGAGCCAAAACGAAGCGCCTTTGAGACTTTTCGGAGACAATCGCTCACAAATGGTGAGAAAGCCTCCAAACAACACATTTGTCTTTCAAATTCAATATCTATCAAGAATGAGCCAGTATTCTCGAAAGCCTGGTATGGGGAAAGAGCAGCAATTCATAGGTGGCGGCAGCCATTCCATCCAAAGCAGTCTCTCCCATCCGCTTCTCCAGTTGGCGCACAGCGGTGACCACATCCAGATAAGCAACCCGGTCCACGCCGCGTCCCAGGGCGATAGCTTTGGATTGAAGCTTGACCAGAGCATATGCCACGGCCAGATGGTGAAATCCAACAATAAGAGAGAGCTGGCCAAATCCGGCTCCAAAATAGAGCTTTCCAAAAATACGCTGATAAAGATACCTATATATAAGGTTGTCGATCTCCTCATCTCCAAATGGAAATTCCATCTCCTCCAACTCTTCAAAAGAATAGGACTTCATCAAGACGTTTATCTTCGGAGGCAAAAGTCCCAGGAATACGGACTGATAGAGAAATCTATATAGATTGAAATCCCCTTCACCACGGCCCAGCTTCTTAACCGGGAAATAAATCTTGTGCAGAGCAACGAGAAGCTGTTTATCAATTCCTTTTAGTTTTGGAGCACTATCCAGGGAAACCGGTGGCGGATTAGCAGTACTGCCGCGTTTCTCTTTCAAAGCATCCACCAGGTAGGCTGACCCGGAGAGTAAACGCTCATCAAAGTTCCTGGAGCTATCCCCTAAGAATTCAAGTAACTTCTTCTCGTACTCCAGATATTCATCCCAGGTAAATGTGATTCCGGTTGATAGTTGCAGTTTGGACCAGTTGGGATGATGGTCCGGATAGAGGGTGCGAAAATCCTCCAGTTTCTTTTCCAGATAATCCCTCTGCTCGGTCAGGGCTTTACCGGAATTGTTCACCGCCCCCATGCTCACATAGCTGATCGTGGCATAGATGCCGGAGGGTGTTTCGTTAAAACAATAGGGAAAGAGCTGACAGATAGATGGTTTTGTCGAAGCTTCAAACTGGCTGTGGATGAAGCAGAGCTTGTCCACCAGGAAAGGACAATGACCATCCTCTCCTTCTTTAATCGCGTGGGTGTAGGGTGTTCCCTGGCTCTCATAATCCTTTAGATCACGAAATAGGGACTTGTTCACATACTTATCTGAACGCTTCGACCAATCGATGTCCGAAATTCGAAAATAGTCTTCTTCGGTCATGGGAACGGACCAGCCGCCACAGCAAGTTCCGCAACCAGTACATTCGTAATTGATACCTTCCGGTAAATGAAGGGGGAGCTTATCCGTATCTTTTGCCATGCTCTACTCCACTAATGATTGAGCTCAGAGTTCATCCACGAGTCAGCTTACCCAAGCATACACGTCTTCCGGCTCCAGTGCAGTCCGGTACATTATTAGGCACTCCAAAGTAAGTGGTGTAAGCAAGAAGCGCAAATAGTAGAGACTCTTTGAACTTCGTGGAGATGCCATAGTCCTCGTGCAATTTTATCTCCAGGTCATCGGTCCAGTATGAACGGATTAACGACAACAAAGTCGCATTATTTCCGCCACCGCCTCCGACCACCAGTTCATGGAGAAGATGTTTGTTCCTTATATATAGATTGTAGGATTCAGCAATCGACTTTGCCGAAAGGGCGGTCACAGTCGCCACCGCGTCCTCCGCTCCTAAGCCCATGCCTCTTGCTTCTTCAAGGAGCATGTCGGCATATTTATATCCGAAATCTTCTCTGCCAGTGGTTTTAGGCGGCTGCTTTTGAAAGTAGGCATTCTCCATAAGTCTGGAGAGCCACTTTTGATCAATTTGACCTTTTGCCGCTATCGCCCCGCCATCATCGAATTCTTTGTCGAAAAGCTTCTGACAAAATCGATCAATAACCATATTTCCAGGACCGGTGTCATAGGCGAAACGAGCCCGACCGGAATCATCCAGAACCGTCAAATTAGCTATTCCGCCGATATTCAAAACGCCCCTGGCTCCATCACTTCTCGCGCCGAAAAGAACTTCGTCGGCAAAAGAGACCAGGGGAGCCCCCTGGCCGCCCAGGGCGATATCGTTGGTGCGAAAATCACAAACAACCGGAATTTTTGTCAGGGTTGAAATTTCCGAACCATCGCCCAGTTGCAATGTGGCCCTGGTCTCAACCCCCCAGAGCCTGGAAATTTCCGGCTCATGCCAGATAGTCTGTCCATGGGAGCCGATAAGATCTATCTCGATACCGGAATCCGCGCAGGCTTCAAT
>JAUIJG010000488.1 GCA_030431355.1 bacterium | reverse complement strand
CCGGTTTAATGCTTATTTACTCAAGAATCACCATGATTCTGGGGGGAATGCTGATACCTATAGAGCTGTTCCCTGAGTATATGCAGCCCTGGCTGAAAGTATTACCTTTCGCCAGCATCGTCTATGGTCCGGCCAGGATGTTCGTTGCGCCTGACGCGCAGCAGTTCGGCTCCCTGCTGTTGAATCAGGCATTCGGAATTGTGGCGGTGGCGCTTCTTGTTTTTTGCGTATATAGACTTGCTTCTCGGCGAATCTTCGCCAACGGAGGCTAAAGAGATAAATTGAAAGTTGAATCAGAAAGTCTTTTGTCGAAGTTCCTGGGATATATTTCCCTGGCTTTCGCCTATGTCTGTTTTAATCTTAAATCCCAATGGGAGTATAGAGGTGCATTCTTGTCCCAGATGGTGGCAATGGCTGCAAACAATTTTGTATGGGTTGCTTTCTGGGCTCTGTTCTTTACCCGATTCCCCGTTTTGAGAGGCTGGGGGGTAGAGGATGTTATCACTCTCTGGGCAATTGCTGCCACCGGATTTGGCCTTGCCCATAGTGTTTGCGGAAACGCACTCTCTCTTCCCTCTATAATCGCTCGAGGGCAGTTGGATGTATGGATGCTCTATCCAAGAGCTTTGTTGTCGCATGTGCTTTTGGGCAGCATGAGCGCTACTTCTTGCGGTGATACTGTATTCGGTGTGGTGGTGTATATAGCTTTTGTGCGCCCTGATCTGCCGCATCTCGCTTTGTTCATAGTCTTATGCATTGCAGTCGCTTTTCTCTTCGTGGGCTTCAGTATTCTGACCGGTTCTCTCACATTCTTTCTTGGAAATGCTGAAGGACTGGCCGAGCAGTGGAGATTTTCCATGATCACGTTCTCCACGTATCCGGCTACTCTTTTCGAGGGGGTGGTAAAAATTATTCTCTACACCCTCATTCCAGCTGCCTTCGTCAGTTATTTGCCGATCATGGCCTTAAAAGAGATGTCCATGTTCTATGCCCTTCTCACTTTGCTCGGCGCTTTCGTCGTTCTCTCCACCGGCGTTGCTGTTTTTTATCTGGGATTGAGGCGATATGAATCAGGCAATCTTCTGGAGATGAGGGGCTGAAAAATTACAGGACACCCGATTGCTTTTGGGGATCACGGTGATGCTGAAATCACCGTTCAGACCAGGGGGATCGGATTGCCTTAGTCGGCGGAGGGATAGATATCTATCAGTTGGGTAAGTTATTCAAAGAGTAATTTATATTGTTTGCTACTTCCGATTAGGTTAGATATGTACCGACCGAAGAAACATGTTAGATTGACCGCCCTTCCCAGCGCTCCTGATCTCACCAGCGTCAGGGAGGTCTATGAAGAGGCTCGCAAAGCCAGAGGCTGCACTGTTGAGTTGCCCTGGCGCAACAAGCGAACCAGCGTCAATTACAGCCTCACCGTTCGGGTGGAGTTGGCTGGCGGCGACCCTGTCTGGACCCTATACGAAGGAGATAGCGGCAACTCCAGGGTTGTCTGGAGTTCTTCATTTGAGGATGTTGAACTGTTATTCGATGTTCTCACTCTCTCTTTGCCTGATGAGGTGACCACAGAAGAGATTTCCGGCTCCTCTTCCGATGACTTTGACGGAAGGGATAAGAGTGGTTCAAGCTCTTCGTCTCTGCCTGAAAAGCCTCCTGGGTACTATGACAGCGGATTCTTGAAAGAAGAGGATCTGGAGTTCTACAAGCAGAAGGAAGAGACCAGGACCCGGGCGGAGGCTAAGAAATCCAGCGAATTCGCTCTCACTGAAAGTCAGTCGGTGGAGAGTACAAAGGAAAAAACTAAGGAGAAGGTGGCTGAAAAGGCTGACCAGTCCCGAGATTCAAAGAAAGAAGCAGAGACAGAGTCGCAACCTCAACCGGCTCCTCCCGTACCCAGTCCGGCATCTATGAACTCCGGTGCCTACCCTGCCCAGTATCCGTTTCCCGGATATCCCCCTGGCTATCCGGCTGCATATCCACCACCGCATCCTCAGCAACAGGGATATCTTCCCAACTATCCACCGCCGCCGGGCTACGGCTACCCTCCTCAACCAGGCTATTCACCTCAACAGGGTTATCCGCCACAGCAAGGGGGATATGGCTATCCCCAGCAGGGAGGACATGATTATTCCTCCGGGGACACCGCCGGAACCGTCACTGTTAATCCGGGAGGCATTCCGGCCGAGGCTCGCCGCTCCCACACTGCCGAACATCGGATTGACGTCGGCAAAATGGCTACCAAAGATCAGCCAAATGTGAGGCTGGGTCAGTTCCTTGTTGAAGCCGGAATTGTGCCGGAGTCGACGGTGGATGCCGCGCTCCAGTTGCAGGATCTGGTACGCTCCGGCTCCCTGTCCACAGCCAAAGCAGCCGAAGCTGTTCGCCGAGCCCATGTTCGTGGCGGTCAAGTGGATCCGGCTTTGACCTCCATCAATCCGACCGAAGAGACTCCCTCTGTTGTTGCTCCGCCACTGGGGCAGATTCTGGTGGAAGCAGCCATTCTTCGAGGACCTATTTTGAAGACTGCTCTTACCCTGCAGCAGAAAGTAAGGGACAGTAAGATAGACAAAGAGGAAGCCATCGATCAACTCTGTGTGGAAGTTTTCGGAGTAAGTTCGAAGAAGCGCTCCGGAGACTCCGAGACCGAGGATTCCACAAAAGCTGTCGAGTTGCTGAAGTCCGCCGGCTTGATCTCCGAATTCGATCTGGATGCGGCCAGCAAGGTCAAGGACAAGCATGGCGGTCGCCTGGTGAATATTCTTCAGCGCGCCGGCAAGCTCGATGCGGTTACTGTTGATGCCGCTCTTCAATGTGTCACTCTTATGAAAGGTGAGAAGCTCAATGTAGACAAAGCTGCTATAGCACTTCACTATTGCCAGCGTTCGAGAGTAGGGCTGGAAGATGCTCTTCAAGAGTTAGGCTGGAAGAAAGAAGTACTGGGCTCTTAGAAATTCCTATGGACAGGAGTCTTTTATTAGTGGGCTTCGGCAATGTGGCCGATTATCTTTGTCAAGCTCAAAACTTCTATGGCGCCGTATATGCAACCACCAGAAAGCTGGAGAGGTTTCCATCGCTGCGACAGCGGGGGATAGAGCCACTGATTCTCTCTGTACCCCCCAGCGATGAGCAGTGCAGGGAGATTGGGCGCTTAAGCTGCGACGCCGATGTTCTGGTGAGCTATCCTCCTGCGCCGGAGACAGATGAAAAGCTGGCAGCGGCCATTAATAGAAGTGCTCGAAGACTGGTTTATATATCTTCTACCGGAGTATACGGGGATTTCAGCGGAGTAGTCGATGACAGCACTCCGGTTGATAGGTCTTCAAAACATTCCGAGAGCCGTCTTAAGGCGGAAGATTTATTTCTTCAAACCTGTGACGCTGTCGTCTTGCGGGCACCTGCTCTCTACGGACCCGGCTACGGCTTACACAAGAGTCTGGAGTCGGGAAAGTACCGGTTGCCCGGGGATGGCGCCACCTTTAGCTCCCGTATACATCTGGAAGATTTAGCCAGGATAGTTTTAGAGGTCTTTGAGTCTGATATCACATCTGGTGCTTATCTTGTCGGCGACTCTTTGCCTGCTTCCAAAAGAGACGTGGTGGCATGGCTCTGTGAGCGGATGTCGTTGACGATGCCCGAATCTGTGCCTCTTGATTCCGTACAC
>JAUIJG010000035.1 GCA_030431355.1 bacterium | reverse complement strand
ATGGCCAACAAGAGCAGCACAATCAAAATGCCTATCAACGAGCCTTCCGAAGGTCTGCGCAAGAGCCAGATTCAGGAATATCTGGACTATTACACGGCTGGAGGCGTGCAGCATATCGCTATCACCACCCGCGATATCATAAAGACTGTCGGTGAACTTCATGCTCGGGGTATCGAGTTCCTTACTGTTCCGCGCAGCTACTACGACAGTCTTACCGAAAGAGTCGGTGAGATTGATGAAGACATCGAAGAGCTAGCCAAGCTCGGCATTCTTGTAGACCGCGAGTCGGAGGGCTATTTGCTTCAGATCTTCACCAAGCCGGTGGAAGACAGACCGACACTATTCTTTGAGATTATTCAGCGAAAAGGAGCCAAAGGATTTGGCAAGGGTAATTTCCAGGCGCTCTTCGAATCCATCGAAAGAGAGCAAGCCAATCGCGGCAACCTTTAAATAGTCGACTCTAAAGACCAGTCTAATCCAGTCTCTTTAACTCCCTGGCTTTCAAGCTTATCTCCAATGAGCGAGCCAGGGAGCCTTTTTGCCAGAGTATATCCGCATATTGAGCGAGCGCCTTAGTTCGCAACTCTCTTTTCTCTTCTGCTCCTTTGAGCCCTGGCAATACTTGTTCATAGAGCCTGGCCGCTTCATCAAAGTTGTTCAGTCTATACTGACAATAGCCTTGTAAGTACGAAGCCATCAGGTAGCGGTTGTAAGCGGTAGTGTCACCGGTAGTGCTAAGCGAAGGAGAGGCTTTGAAGTTTTTCAGAGCCTTCTGGTAGTATTCAATCGCTGTATTAAAATTGCCTTTCAGTCTATAACAGTCGGCCAGTTGGGAGTATATAAGCGCCAGTTTTTCCTTCCCTGGTTTAATGTCTGCTTCGGGAATCACCTTCAAGAGTCTTTTGAAAGTCTTGATCGAGTCGTTAAATTCGCCCGCCGCATACTCAGCAGAGGCTTTATAAATCAGAGTTTCAATCAGGTAGGATTTGTCTCGACTTCCTTCTCCGAACAGCGTCAGAGTTTCTATTCCTTCCTTGTAGTAAGGAATAGCCCTGGAGTAGGCACCACTAGCAAAAAAACAATTGCCGATCTGAATTTTTGCGAAAGTACTGGTGTAAGACCGATTTGACTCACCGGTATTATCGAATCTTTTGAGCAGATCTATGCTCAGCTGAAAGTATTTTCTGGCAAGATCAAATTCACCGTAAGACATGTAGCTTCGAGCTACCTTCTCTGAATCGCTGGCGATCAGACCTAGCGCTTCCCTGTCGGGGTGCGGACCCAGGCGCTCCAATCGTTTGCTGATTCCGGATTCCATTGCCCGTGAAAGTACTAATTTGTCGGTGGAAATAGTAGATTCGGGGACAGGAGTCGGCATGAACGCTTGTTTGAGAGTGAGCTTGCCGAGAGAGTCATCGACCCAGTAGTCGCTTATGAGTTTGCCCGCAGCAGCAGCCAACAATAGACTGAGAGCCAGGGTCACCAGCAAATATTTTCTCTCCCTTCTTTTCATAGGTCTTCGCTTGAGCTTAAAGACCTGCCACTTCGCCTGGACATTTCTGATGAAGATATAGGTTGCTTTTTGATTGAACTTATTCAGCTCCTGGGCAAGTTCGGAAGCTGATTGATAGCGCTCCTCAGGATCTTTTGCCAGGCACCGATAGATGATCAGCTGTAAATTCTGGGGGATTTCCAGGTTGGCATCCACCTGCTTAAAGCCTGGTGGAGACTCGTTCATTTGGGCGAACAGTATCTCCATCACATTGTCGCTTTTAAACGGTGGCGCCCCTGCTATCACCTCATACATCAAACAACCCATGGAATAGATATCGGAGCGTGCATCTAAAGCCCCCGAAGTACATTGTTCCGGGCTCATATATTGGGGAGAGCCGAAGATCTCACCTGTTTTCGTCAGCTCTGCCGCTCTGTCGTTATCATTCTCCGGAAGAACTTTTGCAATTCCAAAGTCCACCAGTTTGACGAAGTCTAACTGACTGCCGGTGGTGGTGAGCATCACATTGCTCGGCTTCAAATCCCGGTGCAAAACATTTTTGCCGTGGGCATGGGCCAGGGCATCGCAGATTTGAATGAATATGGGTATGGCTCTCTTTATCGGTAGAGCACCATCTTCCTTGAGCACTTCGGATAGTGACTTTCCGTCCACCAGATCCATTGCTATGTAAGGCATGCCCCTGTCAGTCACCCCATAGTCATGGGTGGCTATCAGATTAGGATGATAGAGGCTGCTGGCGGCCTGGGCTTCTATCTGGAATCGTTTGGCGTTGATGTTCTGGGAGGCGAGATGGGGAAGCATCAGTTTTACCGCCAGCATTTTATTCAGTTTGAGATCTTTGGCCCTGTATACAGCGCTCATCCCACCTTTTCCGATGAGAGCCAGGAGGGCATATTTATTGACCAGGGTGTGACCCACCAGATCTTCCGGTGACTGTTCCTCTATGTCGATTAGATCGGCCAGGTCAATGGGAGAAGGGTTTTTCTCCTCTTCTGGGGAGAGTTCTTCGGAAATGCCGGAATCTAAATTGCATCTGACGGTGTCTTCGTTTTCTTCATCTTGCTCGAATTGGTTCCAGGAGTCTTTTCGCCTCCCCGGCAGCAAGGGGGTATTGTCAGCCACATCCGCCTGGCAAATCGCCACCTTTCCCCGGTGCGGAAGTCCGCATTTAGAGCAGATCTCTGCAGCCTTCAGACCGGCTAGAACCGCTTGTGGTTCTTTTTCTTCCTTAGCGTTGGAGCCTGGGGGATCAGTCATCGGGCAATATATTCTCTGGCTGTTTATAATGCTGCAAGTAACCTTCTCTTTTATACCCATGGCGAACAACAAACGGATTTATTCAACTTTTATGGTGACAGTGGCGATGTTAGCCTTTCTGGCGGGCCTCTCCACAAACGCTGTCCATGGTCGTTCTTCTAAGAAGTCGGACAAGGGATGGGTCTTCGACATTCGCTCTGATAGGGGAGGACATCAGGTGATGTACCTTTCCCCAACTGGAGTAAGGTTCAATCACAAGTCATTTACGGCTGTGTTGAAAGCTCCTGATTTCGATGCTGTGGTGCTCAACACTTCAACCAAGAAATACACTCGGATGCCCTATGAAACCTGGATGAAACGCTATGGTTCAACAAATCGCCGTAGTTTCGCCCGGGTTGGCAAACCGGCTACCCTTGCCGGCTTTAAGACTTTCAGATATCAGGCGCCTTCAAGAAAGCCCGGGTATAAACGGGAGTTCTGGATGACCACGGATTTAGTTATCCCGGACAAAGTTACCGCTTTTGTCAGCAAGGTGATGAACGTTCCGGAAGGATCAGGGTTGCCGTTGAAGATCGCTTCCATCCGGAGCGGCACGACCCCATTAGTAGAATGGCAAGTTGTCTCTTACAAAAGACAAACTCTACCGGAGAAAATGTTTACTGTTCCTGCCGGCTATAAAAAAGTTGAGAGCGAGATGGAGTTGTTGATTCAAGACTCTGCTGCCGACGGAATGGCTGACCTGCTCAGATGAGACTCCTTTTTGATTCAAGCAAAAGCCCGGGCATTATACCCGGGCTCTTATTGAATTCAGGTCGATGACCTAATTTCGATTGTTTGAGATCCAGCTTACTTGCGGAAGATGATGGTGGCGATTTCGCCTTCCATTTTGACTTCACCGGTGAAACCGAATTCTTTAGCGAAAGCGGATACGCATGCTTGCCAGCACTCGCCCATGCCTTCTTGCTGTTCTTTGGTGAGGCAGGTTTTCATGTTGTTCCACATTGCGCAGCTCAGGTATGTGAGGTGAGCTTCTTTTTCGTCGCCGTGGATTTCAATTTTGCTGCCGAAGAGGTTGGTTTCGTATTCAGCTTTAGCTTTAACCAGTTCGATAGGTGTTTTAACGCCCATCTCTTTGAGCATTTTAACCATAGGCTCTCTGGTTTTAGCCTGGAATTCTTTCATAGCTTCTTCGCCATGCTTACCGAGAACTTCCATGGCTGCCATCATTGTGTTGGCGAAGCCGCGAGCATTGAGTTCCTGAATTTTTTCAAGATCCCAGGTAGCTTTGATCTCAGTTTTGTTTAGTAGATTAGTTGTCATATTATTAGTTACTCCAGTAAACACGGGTTTGAACTTGTGGAGCTCATTCTAGAACAACCTGGTCCTAAATGAGCCCGACTTAAGACAAGATTCGCTATTGCTGTTGGCAACCGGGTTGGAGAGCTAATTCTTTGAGAGCCGCTACCAGTCTATGGTTTTCCTCTTCCAGACCAATGGTTATTCTGAAACAACCGGGCAGTCCGAAGGCTGTCAGGGGACGTATGGCTATGCCCCTTCTTAGCAGTTGATCATTTATATAGCTGACTTTTTCCGGGGAATTCATTTCCACCAGAATGAAATTAGCGGAGGAGTCTACACGGTTGAGACCTAGATTATCCAGCTCTTTGGATAGATAAGCCATGCCGGAGCTGTTAACTTCCAGGGTTTTGCTTAAGTACTCTTTGTCTTCCAGGGCCGCCAGGGCAGCAGCTTGTGCCACCACACTCGGTTCGAATGGTAGCTTGATGCGGTTGATATAGTCGATCAGCATCTCGTGACCGAGCCCGTATCCGACTCTTATACCTGCCATTCCGTAAGCTTTGGAAAAGGTTCTCAAGGTTAGAACATTGTCCAATCTGTACTGCATGGAGTTAGGGAAATCGACATCTCCCCGGGTAAACTCGAAATAGGCTTCGTCCAATATGACCAGCACATGTTCGGGAACCTTATTCATAAATTTTTCGAACTCGGTTCTATCGAATATGGTGCCCGTGGGGTTATTTGGATTGCAGAGATAAACTATTTTAGTTTTCTCGTTAATGGCTGCTGCAATAGCATCCAGGTCGAAACGATAGTCTTTTAGCGGCACTTTGTTTAGTTTGATGCCCTGGGCATTGATCAGGACATAGAAACCGATAAAGGTACCATCGGCGGTTATCACCTCATCGTCTTTGTGGAGAAAAGCACGGATGGTGTTGGCGAGAATGCTTTCCGAACCGGAGCCGATAGCAACGTTTTCTACTTTGACGTTGTAGTGGGCAGCCAGGGCCTGTCTCAGTTTGAGACCACCGACCTCCGGATACCTATGGATTAGATTGCTTGATTCCTTGATTGCTTTCAGGGCGCTTTCCGGCGGACCCAGCGGGTTCTCGTTGGATGCTAGATTTATAAATTCTTCGATACCCAGTTCTTTTTGTAGTTCCGTAGGAGGCTTGCCGGGTTTGTAGGGCATCAATTTTTGAACATGGGGGGGAACCAGGTCCTTGGGTGGATTGTGCACTTTAGTCATAACACCTCTGGTCAAAAGCATAATAATTTCCCGCCGGAACTAAGCGTGCTCCGGTCCATAACTACGAACTAATAGAACTTATCATCCTTAGCGGTCTATTACAATGGAATCGAGTGCTTGCAAAGAGATCCCGGGCTTTGATTTGCTTAACTCTGATACTCTCAGGATTGCCATATCCGATATCTTAGTGATAGTATCTTTGAACCAATCAAATCGGATTGGTCTTTGCGGGTGTAGTTCAATGGTAGAACGGTAGCCTTCCAAGCTGCATACGCGGGTTCGATTCCCGCTACCCGCTCCAATTTTTTCTTGATAACAAATTCAGCAAGTCGGCGCTATTGCATCAATGTTCCCGGTCTTGCTAGACTGGCATGCGGTTTCACCTCATAGGGAAAGAGCTCAGTGATTGTAGACAGAGTAAGCCTTAGCGATGTTTTGGTAGCCCAGAAGCGAATCCGGGGTATCACCCTGAACACTCCCCTGGCCAAGAGTTATTGGCTGAGTGACGTTTCTAAGGCAGAAGTCTGGATGAAGCTGGAGAATCTTCAAAACACCGGCTCGTTCAAATTGCGCGGTGCTCTCAATGCATTGAGTTGGGCCCGGGAAAAGCGCCTTGTTAAGGTATATTCGGCATCCGTGGGCAACCATGCCCTGGGTCTTGCCCAGGCAGCGGTTTTCACCGAGCGTGAAGTAACCATCTGTATGCCTGAATCAGTATCCGCCGCCAAAGCCAAAAAGCTGGACAGATACAGCGTCGGTGTTATACGCCACGGTGATGATCCTGACGAGACTGAGCGCTACGCTCGCCGGCTGGCGGAAGAGAAGAAAGGTTTTTACGTATCTCCCTACAACAACCCGGAAGTCATCTGCGGTCAGGGCACAATGGCCCTGGAGATGTTCGAGCGGGTTCCGAAATTATCCACCATAGTTTTAGCCGTGGGCGGCGGTGGACTGGCAAGCGGAGTGGCCACCGTAGCAAAAGCGATTAATCCATCGTGCCGCATAGTCGGTGTGGTGGCAGCCAACTCTCCCACCATGCAGACCGCTGTTCAAAAGGGGCGTATCGCTCCCATCGTTACCCAGCCTACCCTGGCTGACGGTATCGCCGGAAATATTGAGACTGAGACGATCACCTATCCTCTAGTACGTGAGCTGGTGGATGAGTGGGTGCAGGTGGATGAGGCAGAGATAGCCTCCACCATTTTTGAATTCCTTGAAAACGAAGGAATGCTGATAGAAGGTGCTGCTGCCTGTGCGGTTGCCGCTGTGTCCAAGAAAGTGATCAACTTCAAACCCCGGGAGAAAGTGGCGGTAGTTATCTGTGGTGGCAACATCGCCCGGGATTCCTGGCGAGAGGTGGTTGTCGATCACCTGGTTGGTGCCTCTAAGGCCTAGGCCGAAAACGACGATTTTATCTTTACTTGTGCGTCAAGCTTTGCGGAATTTATTCCGTTAGTATCGCCTGCGATTTCGACAGGTTCGGTCCTACAAAAGGCGGTGCGCAAATGAATATTGAAAGTTTTCTCTCCGGTACAAACGTAAGCAGAAATGTGCGTAAATGGATGGCTATCTATCTCGATGGCATACATGCCCAGGAAGAAGGAAGATTTGACAAAGCACGGGAGCACTTTCAGCGGGCTTGCGCCAGGGCTAAGGAGCTTAAACTAAGACCAGAACTGGTTATAAGTCTTCTCTCACTTGCCGATGTCAGCTATTCATTTGGCGATATAGACGGAGCCGAAAGCAGTTTGCACAAAGCTGTGAAACTTTCTCGCTCCATGAAAGGAGCCGCGAAAGCTTTCTATTGCATGAGTCTTTTCAGTCTCGGCACCCATATTTGCGGAGAGGGTCGTCTTGTGGAAGGGCGGAAATATCTGGAGAGAGCAGATTCGATTTTTCGCTCGGGTTTTGCCCACTTCACCTCGGACTCTCTGGTCAACTCCCTTGTTCTCACCGCCTGTTGTCTGGGAGAGAAGGAATGGCATCGGGCTCTTAAACAAGTAGATTACTCCATGAAACTTGCCGAGCACTTTGTCAAACCGAACGACATTGTCTACATGATGCTCTTCGAGCAAGGCTATGAAGCGGCAAAGAATCTGGACCTGGAGGAGATAGGCGCCGGCTATAAAGGGCAGCTGGATGAGATTGCTGACCTGGACATGCATGATATAGGAGATGCTCTGGACTTTCTCAATCGGCATGTGATCGAGTTATGTGAGTACTTGCGCGAAGGAGGTGAAGAGAATGGCGATAGGTATGAGGGCGCGATTGATTGCGAGCCAGAGAGCGAAACGAATCTGGTCGGCGAATCTAGTACTTTGTCCGTGCCGACGGTTAAGCCTGTTGTAGAATCCGCTGAGCGCTATAATGGCTCGCACTGAATACGGTGCTACTTTGCAGAAGAGATCTTTCCGCTTTCCCTGAAGGGAAACGTGATCGCTAATAAAAATCTCGTTAAAGCAGTTCGGACCTCTCCTGTTATGCCCGGCTGCAAAGGGGCGGAAAGGTTTTCTTCAAATCTTTGGAAGTCATAGTCGACTTCGTTCTAAATGGTTGCGGGGGACAGATTTGAACTGTCGACCTTTGGGTTATGAGCCCAACGAGCTACCAGACTGCTCCACCCCGCGCATCTATTTTACACGGGTCGGCTTTGATGGCAACTATTGCGTTAAGTACCGTTGATAGCGAAGATCCCGTTAAGACGTTGGCTAGTTATGGCTTTTCGGGAATATAATAGGTGAGTGGGTCGGTCCGAGTGGGAAGCCAAATCCGTGCTCGACTGGTTCTTTAGCCCAAGTTCAACGTTTTATTGCGGACAGCTTAATGAGAATTGTTCTTCAAAGGGTTTCTTCGGCAAATGTGACGGTCGACGGAAATCGTGTAGGTGAAATAGGAAAAGGATTGGTGGCACTGGTCGGTGTCGAAATTGGAGACTGCGAAACTGAAGTGCAGTTCCTGGCTCAGAAGACTGTGGAGTTGCGGATTTTTTCCGACGATGCCGGCAAAATGAATCTTTCTCTTCTTGATATCTCCGGGGAGCTGCTAGCTATCTCCCAGTTCACCTTACTTGCAGATTGGAAAAAAGGCCGACGGCCGGGATTCAAAAGGGCTGCAGCACCGGAGATTGCCAACAAGCTCTATGAACAGTATGTGTCAATTATCCGGGAGCTTGGTGTTACAGTTGCCACCGGTATTTTTGCCGCCGACATGAAAGTGTCCCTTACTAATGATGGTCCGGTTACGCTGATTCTCGATACAAATTAGCTGTATATAGGTCTTTTAAGACAAATACTGGCAACTACATAGTATATTGAACCAGTGTTTTAAAACTTCCATGGATGAAATTAACCGGCCATGCGCATCTTTAAATCTCCGGGCAACATCAATCTGAGCCTTTCCCTTACTCTGGTTTCGCTACTTTGCAGTGTGGCCATAGGTCCTGCTTCGCAAGCTACGGAGAAGAAGGAGTTTAAGTTTACCCCGGCACCATTCGTAGGAAGCTTTTCTTCCCATCCGCCTAAAACTGCTGATATGGAAGAACAGGAGGCCGAAGAGGAAGAGGCTAAGTCGGCAAGCACCGAGGATTCTGAGAAGAAAGATTCGGAAGAAGATGAAGAGCTTAGCAATGAGAAGCTCGACACCATAGATGAAGCGGAAAAGAGCTACAAAGATCCGGCTGTTGACAATCTCAAGAACAAAGATCCGCTGCTTTATTTAAAGCGGGCCAAAGTGTTTGTGCAGCATCGGCAGTTCAAGCAGGCTCTGAGGGAGCTGAATAACTGTTTGCGCTTGAATCCCAACAACTGGGATGCCAAATATGTTGGTGCCTACATCTATCAGATGCAAGGTCGAGATGAAGAAGCGATTGAGCGTTATCGCCATGTGCTGGAGTTTAAACCTAAGTATCTAAATGCCCATATCAACCTTGGCAGTCTTCTGAGAAAGAAAGGTCTGTATGAAAAGGCGGAGAGACATTATCGCGAGGCTATAGCGATCAATTTCTATTCTTTGAAAGCGCACTATAATCTTGCCAACGTTCTAATAGACCAGAACCGTCCGGAAGATGCTTTGAAAGAGCTAAAAGCCTGTTTGAAGATAGAGCCTAACAATGCCTGGGTGCACAATAACCTCGGCGTTCTCTATCAAAAGCGCAACTATCTGGAAGAAGCCGAAGAAGAGTTCTTGAGAGCCATAACTCTGGAGCCCGCCAATAGTCGATTTGAAACCAACCTGAAATTGCTGCGGGAGCACAAAGACACCCAGCAAGCCAGGGCGGATTTTTCGGACTTATTGTAAGTCGATAACGGAAACTAGTTGATCTGAAGACCCAGGTCGTTTGTCAGAAGAACTTCCAATACCTGACCGGGAGCCAGGCTGACATTGTCTCCCTGGGAAAAGAGCGCAATGGCGGAGCTGCCCAGGGCGGTGGCCACCACTGGCGCGCCCAGAGTAGCTATGTTGGCTGCCACCAGGGCACCGTTCGTTTCGCCATCTTTGTTGATACCGGAAACTGAGCGAACACTGCTTTCCACCCGGGTGCCGAAATTGGTGCCGGGGTCCAGTTGTCCTTTCTTGTTTGTCACACCCTTTTTAAATTCCAGGTCCGCATCCAGTGGAATCACGTCGCCCTGGGGGGTGACCAACTGCTCCAGTTTTAATGCTATTTTTCCAGCTCGGCTTAAAAGTCTTGGCTTGGTGACCTGGGATACACGTCCTCTGACCAGGCTGCCTCTAGGTAGAAGAAGGGTCATGCCGAGATAGAGATCGTCTTTGACATGGGCTTCGAAGATGTCGCCGGGTTGGCTCGAACGCGCGTCGACAGCTGTCTCCAACACAAGCTTCATGCGGGTCTCCACCGGGATAGTGGTGGAGGCGAGGTCTGCTTTTAGTGCTGTGCCCGAATTGGAAATTCGCTTGCCACCGCTGGTGATACTAGGGCCCTGGCTGGCGAAATCCGGAACGTTTTTCGGTGCCATGGTGGAATCGGGAGTGAGGCTGTTGATACCGCCACCAGGAGCGTAGCGGGGCTGGTGCGAGTCTATATTGCTCTGGCGATAGCGATTGTTTACCTGGGCATCGGCAGGAGATAGCTGCGCCAGGGACAATAGGCACAGGCTAAGTGACAGGGCGAATAGTTGTTTCGTATTTTTAGTAGAATGGCTGCTTCTTTTGTTCATCTTGACTACTTCCTGCTTTCTCCTTGATAATTTTAAGTCGAATTCCTACGCCGTCAAATTTTTGACGAATTATTTTGACAGGACGTTCTCTTGCTTCATAAGTGCCTCGATTTTGGCAACATCTTCCGGAACATCCACTCCCGGGGATTTGTGGTCTTTGACTACTACTTTTATGCGAATGCCGTTCTCCAGCGCTCTCAGTTGTTCCAGCTTCTCTTTCAACTCCAGGGGAGTCTGAGCCAACGCTGCCAGCTTCTTGAGAACCTCTCTGCGATACACGTAGAGACCGGCATGACCAAGCCTGGGTTCTTCCAGGGGATTCTGCATATCCCGGCAGTAAGGAATCGGATATCTTGAGAAATAGAGGGCGAACCCTTCTTTATCCAGGACAACTTTAACTATGCCTGGGTCTTTGATCATGTCTCTATCTGTTATGGGATAGGCGATGGTCGACATTCCCACGGAGCTGTCTTCCAACAGCGGTTCTATGGCCGCGTCGATTGAATTCGGGCTGATGAGCGGTTCGTCACCCTGGACGTTGGCGATGATTTCAGTCTCTTTCAATATGTCGGCTACTTCGGAGAGTCTGTCGGTGCCGGTGTTGTGGTGGTCTCCGGTCATGACGAATTCTCCGCCGAAGGCTATTACAGCGTCTGCGATACGTTTATCGTCCGTGGCCACTACAACTTTGTTTGCCAGTTTGCATTGGCTGGCCCGTTCATAAACAAGCTCTATCATGGGCTTGCCGGCAATTTTGGTTAGAGATTTCCCCGGAAAGCGGGTGGACGCGTAGCGTGCCGGGATTACTATGTCTACTTTGGCGGCCAAGGTTGAAACCTCCGAAAAGCTCAGGGAGCTTAATTGCATTAAGGCGTTAAGTATGACAGTTTGCCGTTATTTTAGGCTTTATCCGCTCTTATCTTTGCTACCGAATTGTCATGATCCGGCTTGATTTCATGGAAAGCAGCATTAAATCTTCAACTAATCGATGCAATATGAGAAGATAATCGTACTGTAGCGGGTAATTATTAAGTGTGGTCTGCCTGAATGGGGAGCCGGGCGGAATATGAGGACTCGAAACATTGAATAGAGAGAGCGAAAACGGACAGGATTTGCTGGCAAAATTGGCTGAAGTAGAAAGAGAAGTGGTCGAGAAAGCGCGGGATGTCGTCAAAGGGGCATCCGACCC
The DNA here is from genome assembly GCA_030431355.1 of bacterium. The sequence goes on along the minus strand of JAUIJG010000035.1, from coordinate 8,691 downwards.
TTTTTCAGGACTAATTAAATTCCTCCACCAACGCCCTGAGAACGAGGGGCTTGATGGCCAGCTAATGGAAGCTTTATTGATCGAGTCCTTCGGCAGCAAAGAAGAAGTCCCAGATCTTATCAGAGCAATAGCGGCTAAAGTGCGCACCGTCATCAGGCAATCCAACGTGATCAACATTACCAATGATGGAATCACCCTGGAAGAGTGGGGCAAGTTCGTTATCAAGAAGAAGGAAGAGACCAGGTTTGAAGTTGCCTACGAAAAAGGTGAGCTGGTTCTGAAAAATATCAAAGGCTTGTTTGGTATCGAACATGGTGTGGAGCTTGCCCTTGAAAAAATTCAAGTAAGACCTCCTAAGTTGATTGTCACAGCAAAGATGGGACTGGTTCGTCCCCAGCGTGTACTCGATCTGTAGAACCGTTTTCCGCCGTAGTTATCTAGAAAGGCAGATAGGCAGATAGTAATGACCGGAACTGAAGTGCTTCTCTTCGCCCACCGGGGCGGCCGTGATTGGGCTCCTGAAAATACCATGGCGGCTTTTCGTCGGAGTCTTGAATTGGGAGTGGATGGTATCGAGCTGGATGTGCAAAGATGCGCTTCCGGAGAGATTGTTGTGTTTCACGATAGTGAGTTGTCTCGAACCACCAATGGTGTCGGCTTGCTGAAGGATTCTTCCTTTGAAGAGCTTCGTAGGCTGAGCGCCGGACTATACTATTCTCCTGAATTTGAATCCGAAAATATTCCTTTGCTGGAGGAAGTCCTTGATCTGGTTGACGGTAAATGCTTGATAAATGTGGAGATTAAGAGCCTACCCTATCCTTTTGACGGCATAGAGTCTGAACTGGTTGAGTTGATGGACGCTTACAAACATATCGACAGCATCATCTTCAGCTCCTTTGACCACAGGGTTGTTAGTCGCATGTCCAGGCTGAGACCCGATTGGAATTATGCTGTCTTGATGGTGGGTGTGCCTCATCCTTTTGAAGACTATTGCCGTTCTTTGAATGCCAGATATTTCCATCCTGAGTATGAATCTTTTGACCAGGAGACTGCTGAGCAGGCCCGTGAATGCGGGATCACCATTTTGCCCTGGACAGTCAACGATGAAAGAGCCTGGTCTCAGATGTTGACCCTGGGGGTGGGTGGTATCATCACCGACAAGCCGGCCAGCTTGAAGCGTTTTCTCGAGCGGGTCAAAACTTTGTCCGAGCAAGAAGTGTAGTTTGTTATGGACGGTACCTTAATTGGATTCTTGCTCTTTTTGTTGATCATCCTTGTGTTGATCACCTATTTAATCAGGAAATTTGGTGATCGTCCTTTCATCTATTCTCTTCTTGCAGCGACTTACGCGCTCTCTTTTCTGTGGATCGCATTCAATTTCGGCCGCGATATTTTTGATGCCATGAACATGGCTTGTTTTGGTGTGTTTGGTGGCGGTACTTATTTATTGGTACTGTCGGCGGTTACTACCTGGAAGCGATTCAAGCTGCTCGCCATGGTCTTCTCCGCTCTCGCTTTCTTCCTTGTTGTGGTAGCGATTGACGCTTTCTTAATTGAACCATCCTGGCTGGAGGTGAAGCGCTATACAGTTAAATCCGCCCGGGTGCCCAGAAAGACCAAGATCGTTGTCATCTCCGACTTGCAAACCGATGCTGTCGGCGCCTTCGAAGAGGAGGTTCTCAGGCGCACCATGGCGGAGAAGCCTGACATGATTATTTTCCCCGGTGACTATATACAAGCGGCTCCACCCCAGCAAAAGATGCAAATGGACGCCCTCAACCATCTCTTTCACAAAGTTGGTTTAAAGGCTCCCCTGGGCATCTACGCCACCCAGGGAGACTCCGAACCGCTGGATTGGGAGCCGGTTTTCGCGGGACTTCCCGTGGTTACTTTCAGCCAGAGTTCCACTGTCTCCAATCAACATTTCGCCATCACCGGTCTGACGCTGAAAGACTCTTATGAGCTGGATTACAAAGCACCGGATACAGAACTCTTTCATATCTGGATAGGTCATAGACCCGGCTTCGCCTTGAAACAACCCCGGGGAGATTTATTGCTTGCCGGTCATACCCATGGTGGACAGGTTCAGATTCCATTTTTCGGTCCGGTGGTCACCTTCTCTATAGTTCCCAGGGAATGGGGCGCAGGAGGGCTGGTTGCCTTGAAGCCAGGCACGGACTTGATTGTATCCAGAGGAATTGGAATGGAAAGGGGCTTCGCTCCTAGAATTCGATTTTTCTGCCGACCTCAACTGGTGGTGGTGGAGCTTGTGCCGGAATAGATCTTCCTTGCATCAATATCGGCCTTAACTTTCAATATCACCGGCCTGCCTGCTAACATTGAATTATTCAGAGTTGATGTTCTCTTTTGCAGGTTGGGTCTTTAGTAAGTGGCAGATCAAGGCAATGAGCGGGGAAATTTCCCCGGCCAGCTATCACGATCATCTGACGGTGTAGGACGTTCAGATGGCACCGCTTCTTCATTCGAAAGCAATCAGGTGCTCAAGCCCTTCGACGCCCGGAGCCTTGTGGGGCAAACTCTTTTGGACCGTTACAAGATAGTAGATATTGTCGGACAGGGCGCAATGGCGGTAGTCTACCAGGCCCGTCAGCTCTCCACCAATCAGCTTGTGGCGATCAAGACTTTGAAGTTTTTAGATCCAATTTTGACCAAACGATTTAAAAGAGAGATTGAAATTCATAGCCAGCTTCGCCATCCGAACATTGTTGAGCCGATTGAATTCGCCAGCGGAGAGGATGGTCGAGCATATTTTGTCATGGAGCTTTTGAGAGGACGCTCCATTGAGGATTTGTTCGAAACCAGGGGAAGATTCACCAGGGTAGAGGAACTCTACGAAGTGATTCCTCAGGTTTGCGACGCGCTCTCCTTTGCTCACAGCCTGGGCATTATCCACAGAGATATAAAGCCTGCCAATATTATCCTCACCATTGTCGACGGGAAAAAGCAGGTGGAGGTGGTGGATTTCGGTCTTGCTAAATTGCATGAGGACCTGCAAAAGATAACAAAAACCGGACAGGTTTTGGGGTCTCCGGTTTATATGAGTCCGGAGCAGTGCCGGGGAGATGACCTGGATCAACGCTCAGACATTTATTCACTGTCGGTGGTTATGTATGAAATGGTCACCGGAGATCTTCCCTTCGACGCCAACAACCCTGTGGCCATGATGGAATCCCATTGCGATCCTGAGTTGGTTCCGGTCTCCATCGAGGAGAGAATTCCAGGGTTTCCCGGGGCGAAAGAGCTCAATTGCATAGTCAGGAAGTCGATGGAAACTGAACCGTCCCTGCGTTTTCAATCGGTGGCGGAATTTAAGGAAGCTATCAATGCCTGGTATGAAATTGTTTCGGGCAGTGAGAACAAAGGCTATTTTGAAGCCGCCGAATTTCAAAAGTACATGAATGATTCCGGGCCGCGCAAAGAGAAACCGGCTCCGTCTCGCATGCATACGGGGGCTTTTAGATCAAAGTCGGCGGAGACAAAGAAGGAGCCTGAAAAGATAGAGAAGTCCCAGACCAGGGAAGTAATAGAGATTCCGCTGGCAGCCAGTGAGCTGAGGGGATTGGTTGATCAGAAAATTGCCGATCAGACAAAGAGTGCGATAAGTGCCGCCAATAGAAAAAGTGATGATCGGTTTGTTTCGGAGAAAGCACCGGCATCGGCGCGAATTGGGGACATCGTCGTAAAAGCGATCCTCTTTGTAATCGTTTTAGCCGCCTTTACAGGCGGAACAATTTTTCTCTGTATCAAGTTTTTAAATCCTTGATAGCGGCTCACTTAAGTTTTTTCAGTCCCGTATTTGCCAACTCTTTTAGTTTCTGGTCTGCGGTTTTTTCAATCACAAATCGATACTCTGCTTTTGCTCTTTCAACCTCGTTGGTCAAAACATAAACGACGGCGAGCAGGTATCTTAACCGCGTATCTCCAGGATAATCGCTCTTCTCTTTTTCTAAGAGACTGCGGGCTTCACCATAACTCTTATTCTGAATCAGGGACAGAGCCTTTCGATGCGGGGTATTCGAATCCAACTGCTGGGGCGAGTTGAGGTTGAATGGCGGGGCAACTAAGGGACTTCTCTCATTGTCTTTTCCCTCCGGCTCTGTCTTCTCTGTGGTCTTTGAATTGCCGGAGTCCTCGCTCTTCTCTTCGCTTGATTTTACTTCGGTGGCTTTTTTTGAGCCTTCGGTATCGGATTCCGGATTGCTATCCGGGGCAGCGTCTCTGCCTTCCTGTATCTTGTCGGAGGCAGCGCCCGGTTCTTTGTCTGTGGTGTCAGATGCGGTGCTGTCAGTCAGGGGCGGTGATACGTCTGGGTTTGTGTCACTGTTTTTGAGAGATTCCAGATATTCTTCTACCCGGGATGGTTCAGGGTCGTCGGGGCGACCCAGTCCTTGCAGGGGGTTGCCACCACCAATAGCGTCTTTGTGCGGGGGGATTATGTCTTGAGCTGTCGTTGAAACCGGCGTGGCAACCCAAAAAATCAATGCCGCTAGAGCTGAACTTACTGATCTTGTTAACAACGGCATGACCAGCAAACTCAGCGCAGATTCTGCCTTACAACGTTCGAAATGAATGGGATTTCGGCATACTTGCCAAAGAGCGCCCAGAGAAGACCGTAAACCATCAGCAAGCCGAAGGCTTTCACAAAAATGTCGACGGTCATGTAGATGGCTTCTACGACAACGCCAAAATCACTGAGAAAAGGTGCTGCCACAATTTGCAGCAAGGCGACAAAGATTCCGGTAACGGACTTAGAGCCCATCTGGAGAATCGTTATCATGATCATCAAAATAATCGACTGGAAGAAGTGAAACCGAAAGAACCGATTGTTCGAGCCTTTGCCGTTGAAGAGAATGTAGCCTATGCCTATGAAAAATCCCATGGGCAAATAGCACAGGGAGCTAATTATCTTTTCGATGAAATCCGGGGCGATGTCGCGATTCCACATAAAATACCGGTCCTTTTCTTCTCTGACTGAAGCCTCTACAAGCATATATTATCGGCTATTCTATCCTCAGATGCCAATTATTTGCATAATTTGTCCGTTTTTCGGGAAAGTTTGAGTTATAAGCGCTTCAATATAGGCAATTAATAATTCTTGAAAGCCGAAGCCGAAAATCACAGCCGGTCGAATTTATGACATCTGAGTCAGAACAACTTAGCTCCATTCTCAAACTTTGCCATCTGGCGGAGCTTGATGAAGCCGCCAGTATTGTGGCGGAAATGCTCCAGGAAAAGTTCAATTTCCACAGTACTGGGATTCTTTTCTGGGACCAGGATCTGGAGGATTTTACCGATTCTTTTGCCCGGGGCGAGCAGATTTCTGCCATCGAGGCTGTGATTAACCAATTTCAATCGGAGCTGAAGCCTGAAGAAGACACGCTGATTGAACTTCCCCGGGATCGTGTCGAAAGCGGTATCGGTACCGTCTACGTCAAATCGTTGCGAAACTCCGCCGCTCTTTTCCTTGCCGGCGCTACGGATTGTGATCAGAAGGCTCTGGAAGATTTCTTCAGCGTCTATCCCATAGCCCTCTATTTGACCAACTCATGGACCTATACGGAGCTGCTCAGAGAAAATCGTCGTTTGAGAAATTCTTACGATGAGTTGGAAGATAAGACAACTGAGTTGGAAGAGCAGACTCGACGCCTTATCAACGATATGACCATGCGAGATTCTTTGAGAACGAAGCAAGTGGAGCGGGAGCGCCTGGTTTACTGGATAAGTCATTCGGTAAGAAGCTCTGTTCGTATTCAAGAAGTGCTTGAAACCACGGTGGAGAAGGTTGGTACAACCCTCTCACTCAGCCGTTGTCATCTGTTGCGAGCGGGCATAAACGATTCCATCGAGATTTACCATTATAGTGACGGCAATGTCCCATCCATCAACGATAAGTTCCTGGAAGGCGACGGACTGACTTTCACTAGAACTGCTTTGCGCCAGAAATCGCCCCGCCACCTCGATGATCCCAGCGTCGAAGAGAATGGAGAGTTCAGCAATGACTTTCTAATTAAATTGGGAGTGAAGTCCGGACTTATTCAACCGATCGTCATGCGAGACCTTGTTCTCGGTGTGCTATTCCTTGAAGATTGCACCGTTTCCAGGGAATGGAGCATCGATGATATGTCCATGATCGATAGCCTGGCTGATCATCTGGCTGTAGCTATCGAAAACGCCGAATTGCACAGGGAGCTGGAGAAGCAAGCCGTTACGGATGGATTGACCGGAGTAGCCAATCGCCGTTCTTTCAACGAGGCTCTTGAACGAGAGTTCGAAAGGGCAAAACGATACAGTCAGGACCTTTCTCTGATCGTGGTTGACCTTGATTTCTTGAAAAAGATAAACGACACTTACGGACATATGACCGGCGATGAGGCAATCAAGAGCATCGGTCATGTCCTGGCCCAGTCCTCGCGCTCCACGGATATAACCGCCCGTTATGGTGGCGAGGAGTTTTGTGTACTGTTGCCGAACACGGATATCGGTATGGCCGAGCAGCTTGGAGAGAGGCTGCGCAGGCTTATTGCCGACACCCACGTGGAAGGACCGGGGAATCTCTCGGCCAGCCTGGGAGTGGCAAGCTATCCGCTGCATGCCGGCTCGCCTGACATGCTTTTCTTAAGGGCGGATGAAGCGCTCTATCAGGCAAAGCAGGATGGGCGTAACTGTATTAGAGTAGCCATTGAAAAAGATTCCGGGTCGGAGCCAAATTCCACTGGCGATTCTAAACAATCTCTGGTACAAGAGAAAACCTAGATATAATTTTCCGGTGAGAAGTCATAGGAGCAAAAAGTGAGCATTTTCAACGACGTTGTCGACAATATTTCCAAAGAAGTGTCAAAGGTTCAGGAGCGCTCCCAGGAGATGCTTCAGGGATTCAACATAAATACCCAGATAAGAGAGTTGGAACGCAAGAAGACTAAAGTTCTGGCAGAGCTTGGGGAGTTGATTGTCGACAAGCACCATCACGAAAAAGAAATCTCAGAAGATGCTGTCAAAGAAAAAGTGGCTGAAGTTGTCGGTTACGAGGACCAGATCGATATTCTCAAGGCAGAGCTGGAAGCCTCCAATGTACAAAAGGATCCCAACGCCAGTCGATCTAAGAAAGAGGCGGCTAAAGCAGGTTATAAATCAACACCTGGATTTAAGTGTCCTGATTGCGGCACTCCGGCAAGTCGAGAGAAAAAATTCTGTCCTGCCTGTGGCGGTCAGCTCAAAGAGGACGAAGAGAGAGACAGCGGTCCTCTTGATGTGGAGGCTGAACCCGTTGACGAGTCAGATGAAGACGAGTCTAAAAACGATAAAGCCGACGACTGATAGGTAACCTGATCCAGGCACCACATATGGGGGCGGTCGATGGCTAAAAACTGGTTGCATGTATTTACCCGAATTCATGAAATACCGGTGGCAAGGCGCATTTACATCGCTCTCTTTTTCATGCTTTTGTACACGCTTCTGATCTACTGGTCGGAGACCACCGCTTTCGTAAAGCATCCTGCGCTTGAGGAGACCGGTGGTATCACGGTTAGCCTTTTAATCGGTGTTCTCCTGGTTCTCAGGACTAACACCGCTTATGATCGATGGTGGGAAGGACGGAAGCTCTGGGGGCAGCTAGTAAACGACACAAGAAACATGGCCCTCAAATCAAAGGCTTTTATGGTCATGGATATGGCGGAGAGGAAGATTCTCAGAGACCATCTGGTGGACTTCTCATTCGCTTTGAAAGAGCATCTCCGCAGTGGAGTAAGCCTGGATGAGTTGCAAGGGTTTAAAGGTAGTTCTGCTAAACCTGTTCATGTACCGGCATACATATCCGAAAATCTATATAAAAACCTCAAAGACTGGAAGAAGACAGAGCGGATAGATGGTTTTGAGATGATGCAGCTGGATACGCATCTAAAGGCTCTGATGGATATCTGTGGAGCCTGTGAGCGAATTAAAACCACTCCGATTGCTCTCTCTTATCGAGCTGTTTTGCGCCAGGGAATAGGTTTGTATCTGGTGGCGCATCCCTGGCTGATTACGCCGGAACTAGGCCTCTGGGCCATACCAGTGAACTTGATCTCCACCTACTTCCTGGTCGGGCTGGAATTAATAGCAGAGTGTATAGAGGAGCCCTTCGGCCGGGATGATGACAATCTTCCCCTGGATCAGATCTGCGCCAGTATAGATAGAAGCGTCAGTGAAATCCTTGAGATTCCATCTGGTGCTGCATATGGTGGCGAGAGTACATCTCCCAACCGTAACTAGGCTTTCTTGGATTTTGCGGAATATCCGAACTAGACTCTGATACTACCGCCGCAATCCGGACAGAAGAAGAATGAAGGACTCACCGGTGTTTCACAGTGGGGGCATTCTCTCAAGCCAATCTCCTGATCTGTGGTGGGATAACGTCCGGCGAGTATCTCTTTGTACTGCTTGCCTTCGGACCAGTTTTTGATCTCCCTGGCTCTGTAAACAGGTAGGGGATGGGTATGCCACAGCTCCCAGAGAATTTTGTAGAACTTGTTGATTGTGCTGTAATCAAGGTCCTCGTAGCTATTTGCTTGTTTTAGAAACTCGTCGCTGTCCATCTGTTCATAGATGCTCCAGGACCCCCCGGATAGCTTCATATGAAGCCGGATGCAAGTTTCTATATCCTGGGCTACCAGAAGCTCCGCCCGGTCGGCGGTA
>JAUIJG010000487.1 GCA_030431355.1 bacterium | reverse complement strand
CAAGATCACTGGCTGTCTTTGATCTACCCTCGATGAAGTCTCTTGCCCAGGTCGACCAGAATGGTGGCTCTAATATACCAGGCGCCAGAGAGAACGCCGAGATATTCCAATTGATTGTCGATGGCAAAGACAAAACCTCCAGAATCTATCGCTCTCTGGTACTGAATGCCGGTGCCGGAATTTTATTGGCTGGCAAAGCTGACGACCTGACCTCCGCCATAGAGATAGCAAGAGAGCTTATAAAAGATGGTGCCGTAAAAGCAAAACTTCTCAGTTTGCGCAGCACCCAGGAGAGTTTGGCTGCATGAAAGTTCTCGATGAAATAGTGAAAAGCAAGATAGATGAAATCTCGCAGATGAAGTCGTTAAAACGCGACTTCCGATCCAGCCTACTTACACATAATAAAAAGCCTGTTTTCATCTGCGAGGTGAAGCCCGCATCCCCCAGCGAAGGGAAGATGCAAAACTTCAACAAAGACAAGCTTCTTTCTGCTTACAGCAAGGAAGCTTGCGCGGTATCGGTTCTAACAGATAACCGCTACTTCGGAGGTAGCTATTCACTGCTCCAGGAAGTAAAGGAGAAGACCGGACTTCCGGTTTTGCAAAAGGACTTTGTACTGGACCAATACCAGATGATAAAAGGAGTGGCAGCCGGTGCCGACGCGGTGCTGTTGATCGTCCGCATTCTCAGCAAAAGTCAGCTTTCAACCCTGATAAAATTTGGCAAAGAGCTTGCCATAGACTGCGTTGTGGAGATCAATGATGAGGAAGACCTGAAGCTGGCTCTCGATTGCGGAGCGGAGATAATTTTGATCAACAACCGCAACCTGGACACTCTGGCAATCGATCTGAATACCACCGCCAGGCTCGCTCCTCTGATTCCGGATGGGGTTCTTAAAATAGGCGCCAGCGGCTACAACTCACCGGAGCAGATAAAAGAAGCCGAAAAAAACTGTCACGCGTTTTTGATAGGCTCATCCTTTGTGAAAGCAGATGATCCCCTGGCAAAGATCCAGGCGCTGAAAGGAAAGAGCTGAGATGGTCGCACTAAAAGTCTGTGGAATCACCAATTTAGAAGACGCCAGGCAAATAGCGCAACTTGATTGCCGGATGCTCGGTCTAATCTTTGCCGATGTCTCTCCCCGTTGCATCGACCGAAGCACTGCTCAGAAGATTTCCCTGCTAGTAAAAAGCCTGGATAGCGATATTAAATTAGTGGGTGTCTTCAAAGATCAACCCATCAACTTTGTTTCTGAGACAGCATCAAATCAAAACCTCGACTATGTCCAGTTGCATGGCGAAGAAGACACAGATTACATCGAGAGATTGAATTTACCGACTATCAAAGTTATCGAATACGGTGCGCAAAAGAGTGCTGACAGAGAAGATCTAGCCAGGTACGGGAAACTGGTCGATTACTTTCTTCTGGACAAACCAAAAAACAAGAACTCTCTCCAGGGAGATCCATTAATTGAATCTCTCAAAAATAGATTGGACCAAATCAGAGATCTTGGTCCCGGGATAATAATCGCCGGCGGTATCAACCAGAACAACGTCCGAATTGTCATTAACCAGTTCAAGCCCGACCTGGTGGACATAGCATCTTCGGTGGAATCAGCCCCGGGGCAAAAGGATTTGAACAAAGTCAAAGCATTTATAGAGACCATGAACCAGAGCAGAGAATCATTGACCCTGGCAGGCAAAGAGGAGAGCTAAGATGAGGACAGCCACAAAATTTGGGAATTTCGGAGGTGTATACGCCCCTGAACTCTTGATACCAGCCCTGGATGAACTTGAAAAAGCGTATTTAGATACGGTTCCTTCCGAGCCTTTTCAAGCTGAGCTATCAGCGCTTCTTAAAAACTATGCCGGCAGACCAACCCCCCTCTATCACGCGGTCAATCTTTCAAAATCATGGGGAGCAAATATCTATTTGAAGCGAGAAGACTTGCTTCATGGTGGCGCCCACAAAACCAACAATGCGCTTGGCCAGGCTTTGCTGGCAAAATACATGGGTAAAAAACGGCTGATAGCGGAGACCGGCGCCGGTCAGCACGGTGTGGCAACGGCCATGGTCGGCGCTCTCTTCGATATGCCGGTCAAGGTCTATATGGGAGCGGTGGATGTAGAAAGACAGTATCAGAATGTATTGAGAATGAAGATGATGGGAGCGGAGGTTCATCCGGTGGAGACCGGAGGCAAGACGCTCAAAGACGCTATTAACGAAGCGATGAGAGACTGGACCGCCAATCTGGACGACACCCACTACTTACTGGGCACGGCCGCCGGTCCTCACCCTTATCCTAAGATGGTCAAAGCTTTCCAGAGAGTAATCGGAGACGAAATACTGGAACAGTTTAAAGAGTTAAAAGGAAAACTTCCTGATGCTGTAATCGCCTGTGTGGGAGGCGGCTCCAACGCCATCGGAGCCTTCACCGCCTTCCTGGACAGCCCGGAGGTAGACCTGGTGGGAGTAGAACCGGCAGGGGCCGGTCTGGGTTCCGGGAAATCCGGAGCGGTGATAATTGAAGGAGAGCCTGGCTGCATCCATGGCATGAAGAGTATGGTAATGCAGAGTGAAGACGGTCAGATCAAAGAGACCCACAGTATTGCCGCCGGTCTCGACTATCCATCGGTCGGACCCGAGCACGCATACCTGAATGAAATCGGCAGGGTTAAGTATGAGTCCGTCACCGATGCTGATGCTATCGAAGCCTTCCATACTCTCACCGGCAAGGAAGGTATCATCCCTGCCCTGGAAAGCTCCCACGCCCTGGCGAAGGCGCAAGTTCTCGCCGCAAATAGATACAAAAACAAAGAGATAGTGATTAACCTATCAGGAAGGGGAGACAAAGATCTTCACACGGTAAGCAAATATATGGAAACCGGGAGGAGCGAGGGATGACTGCCGAATCAAAAACCCAGACTGACAAGCAAGAGACTCTACAAAGTACTTTCGCAAGACTAAAAGAAAAAGGCGAAAAAGCATTTGTTCCTTTCAACTTGCTCGGCTATCCCTCCAGAGAAAGCTGCTTGAACTGCCTTTTGGGTCTCATCGAAGGGGGAGCGACAGCCCTGGAGCTGGGTATTCCTTTTTCCGACCCGATAGCGGACGGACCGCTTATACAGCAAGCATCGCATACGGTACTAAAGAGCGGATTTACTGTCGATCAGTCCCTTTCCATAGTAAAAGAAGTGAAGAAGCGACATCCTCAGATTCCGGTGATAATCCTCACTTATTACAATATCGCCCTGGCTCGCGGTGCCGATACATTCCTCAAGCACTTGAAAGAAGCGGGGGTGGACGGGGTAACTTTTGTTGATCTTCCGGTGGAAGAGTTTGAAGAGATTCATGGGAAGATAGTAGAGAACGGACTTTCACCTGTAATGTTGATATCGCCTTTGACACCAGAAGAGCGGCTTGCCCAGATTCTCAAATATGCCACAGGCTTTCTTTATCTCATTTCGAGAGCCGGCGTTACCGGCATGCAAGACACTTATCATCAGCATCTCAGTGAGAGAATAAAATCGATCAAGAAACTTAGCTCCCTACCGGTCCTGGTGGGATTCGGAATCTCCACTACCGAACAGGCTCAATCGATGATAAACCTGGGAGCCGATGGAGTTATCGTCGGCAGCAAAATTCTAGATCTGATAAACCATTGTGAAAGG
>JAUIJG010000034.1 GCA_030431355.1 bacterium | reverse complement strand
CTGGGTCGACAAGCCAGAGAGCGCCGGTGAGACAAGCAGCACCAGACTGAGGGCAAGAACTTTCGATTTCAAACTTTTATTCTTAAAAAGCATCGGAAAAGAACATGGGATAATATAGCCTTATATTGAACTGCCTATTTTAACAACAATCGCAATTCGCAACTACACAACCACAGAGGCTCTTATGCAAATCTCGGCGCTTACTCTCGCTATCGGTTCCGGTCTCCTGGCATTCATGATCTCGGTAAGCCCCGTCCAGGCTCAGGGGACGGCAGAAGCCCATGTCAAACAAGCGGAAGCCTTCCATCAGATAGGCCGACTCGGTGACGCGGAAAGACACTACAATCTGGCAGTAAAGCAAGCATTCGCCCTGGGACAGAACAATCCTAAAATCCCCGAGGTTCTAGCTTCCGCAGCCAGTTTCTATATTGCCAGAGACAATAACGGCAAAGCAGAACAGCTCTACAGGCAAGCCATCGACTACAAAATCCGCGGCGTGGGCAGGGACCACATCGACCTGGCAAAACTCTACATGGGACTGGGTCTTCTATACTACGGCGAATACAAATACACCCAGGCGGAAGAACAATACCGCCTCGCCCTCAACATATATGAGAAAAAATTACGCCAGGATAGAAACATCCCCAACTTCAACAAGAAAGAGGTAAACCTCTATCTGGCCAACTGCCTGGAAGAGATCGGACGCTGCCAGGAAAAAACCAACGGTGCCAACGCCGCTGCCGCATATAGGGCCAAAGCCGGACGGATAAAAGCCAATCCCTTTGGTGACTACTACAACTAGCTCTTCGACTGGTATTCAACTGGTTTTCAACCGGTCTTCAAATAGTGCTTCGCCTAACTCTTCGACTGGCTCTTTCGCCCATTCGTCTTCATTTGGAAGGGACTGAATGCGGAACAGGGGCCGGGACGGCCGGGACCGGCTCAGGAATACCCAGCTCTTTACGCATCTTGCTGGCATCGGCTCTAATCGCCTTGATTCTATCTTCGGCCATGGGATGATCGGATATCAAAACCATCGCAGCCCTGGGAATGCCTTCCTCTTCTTTTTGCAGCCGCTTAAACAATTCGATCAACGCTTCGGGATCATAACCGGACTTCAAAGTCAGCTCCACAGCCAGCTTGTCGGCTGCCGCTTCCTGAACCCTCGAAAAGTTGAGACGCTCTAGCTCCTGCATAGTCGGGATCAATACGGCAAGTTGTTTGTTGTTGACAGTGCCACCGGTGATAATGGCAAGACACATCCCCAGCCCACTGGTATGCAATACCCTCTTCAAGCTATCTCGATGCACAACATGACCTATTTCATGGGCAAGCACCCCGGCAATCTCATCATCGGTTTTTGCTTCCTTAATCAGGCGTGACAAAAGCACCACATTGCCACCGGGCAAAGAGTAGGCGTTCAGGACTTTCTTATCTTCCACATAGAAGTGAAATTTGTAAGGCGTCTTGCCCAGACTGCCGACAAGCTTGTTGCCGATGTCCTCCACCTTCGCGACCATTTTGGACTTCTTACGATCGCTCAAAAGCTTCTTGGGCAAAGCCATCTCCCCAATGGCTTCCTCCACCGAGACCGGAACTTTGTCCGCAGCCATTGCCACCCAGAAATCGAGACTGAGATAAGCTAAAAGACAGATGCCTAAGACGACACCAATAATAATGGCGACATGACTGCCGCGAATCAGGTTGGCATGCTTCACCTTATGCTTAATCGCCCGGGAAGCCTTAATATGATCCAGCTCAGGATGACGGGTCTCAAGCTCTTCTAGAAACGAATGACCGTTGAATATCACCACAGACCGACTGGCAGCATGGGTGATCCTGACCCTGTCACCCAGGTCTCCGCCTTCTTTTATAGAGATCTCCGCTATGGGAAGATAATCCTTGCCATGTTCGGACTCCAGCAAAATGTTGGCACCATCCACCATGGCATCCACCAAAATAGGATCCGCCGAATCGTCTTTATAAAGCTTACCTTTGAACTGATTCATCGCTCAGGAAAATAGCCCCAGGATACCACCGCCGCCGGTGGGCACAAACTTCCTAATCCAGCCGCCGAATGCCTCCGGATTCCTGGACTGAATCCAGACCTTGCCCGGTCCTTGAAACTTACAAGCAAGACCTTCACCACTGGTGAAACTGGAGATCCAGCTAGTACCGCCTTTGACAATCTTGTAAGACATGTCACCACTCCAGGTGACCAGGTGCCCGGTGTCCACCACATACTCGTCGCTTGCACCGAGGCTGACTTCGAGCAAAGCCCCGAAAGCACTGACGGCAATGTGTCCTTCCCCGTGGGCATGGATAACGAAAAGCCCAGCCCCCGAGAACAAACCGGTGGAGATTCGCTGCATTCGAGTGTCGAGAGTAACATCCTCGAAGGACGCCAGCAGACAACCATTCTTGACCATATAATCCTGACCGCTGGTGAGAGGCAAAATTTTGACGTCCCCTGGAACCGCCGGAGCAACCAGAACTGTTCCAGGTCCTTTTTCCGCTTTGAGTGTCTGAAAAAATAATGACTCGCCACCCAGCATCGAACGCTTAACAGACCGCCACATGCCCCCATGCAAAGAGCCGGATACCGAAATAGAAGAGGTCCGAGACACCAACGCCCCCGACTCCGCTTTCAACTCTTCATACAGTTCCAGCTCCGCTGAAATCAACGCATTCGAGCCAGGATAAAGGATTTCGTAGTTCATAAACTCTCCGCAGAAATTGAATCGATATATTAAAGGTCGCCAGAATCAATAAACTGTTCTAGCTTCGTTTTTCCACAGAATTAAGTCCGATCGCCGCTTGACATCCGCATTTCAACAAATATCCACCTATTTATTCGAAGCTGAACGTGACTTAATTTATGAAAAGCACATTGCAAACCCAAACAATAGCCACAGACGGAGCATATACCTGTAAAATGGCAGATGCGATGACTGACAACCAGAAGACTACCGCTATAAAGGTCTGTCCACGATGCGGCAGGGAAGACGACAAAGGCAATGTTGTCTGTCCGGCTGATGGCACCGCATTGAAAACCAAGAAAGTCGACAAACTAATCGGTACGACCATCGCGGACAAATACGAAATTTTATCCATGCTCGGCAAAGGCGGCATGAGCATCGTCTACAAAGGCAAACACAAGCTCATGGATCGCATAGTCGCGGTCAAACTGCTACGCCCGGAGCTAGTCGCCATCCCCCAATTGGTAGAACGATTCAAGCGCGAATCCAAAGCCATAAGCGCCATGCGTCACCCAAACATCGTAGCCGTCTTCGACTTCGGTCTAATGGAAGACGCCACACCTTTCCTGATCATGGACTACCTTGAAGGAAAGACACTAGATAAAGTACTAAAAGAAGAAGGCAAATTAGACATCCATAGAGCCTGCGCTCTGGTGGCAGAAGCGGCAGAAGGACTGGAACACTCTCACCATGCAGGCATTGTGCACCGGGACATCAAACCATCCAACCTCCTGCTACGCAAAGAACCCAACGGCAAAGAGACCCTAACCATCTTCGACTTCGGCATAGCAAAAATGCTAAGCCAGGATGGACAAACCATCCACAAGCTTACTGCCTCCGGCGAGATTTTCGGCAGCCCTCTCTACATGAGCCCCGAACAATCGGAAGGTGAAAACATCGGCACCAGAACTGATATCTACTCACTGGCTTGCGTACTGCACGAGTTGCTCCTGGGCAAACCGCCTTTCCGGGGAGACACTCCAGTGGAGACGATCATGCTCCACATGAGCGAACCGGTCAAACCGTTTTCTTTGATAGATCCGGACTGCAACATCCCCGATGAACTAGAATTGGTGATAGTGAAAGCGCTTTCTAAAAAGCCCGACCAGCGCTATCAAACCATCGAAGAATTTAAAGAAGCCATACTGGCGGCTGTTAAAACAGCACCACCTGTGGAGCAAGAAAATAGCAGCTTGCACTCCAGTGTTCCATTTGATGGTGACACCGACCATGGAGACAATGCCGCCAACACCCCGGCAAGAAGATCGCTTCCACATCCTTCTGAAAATAAAAGCTCTAAAGGTACAATCGCGAAAGTCGCAACAGTAGGAATAGTCTTAGCCGGTGTCGCAGCCGTGGGCATGTTCGGTCTCAAACAATACAACGACCATCAAGAGAATCAAGCAAAAGTAACCAAGCCCGCTGATGCTAATAATGGTGGCACTACCAAGCCGGCAGACAAACCTAACCAGACAGAACAAGAGGTCTCCACAAGACCGAAAGACGAGACAAGCTTGATAGAATCTATTGAGCTAAAGTCGATGCCGCAGTATCACCTGCAATTTTCCGGTATTCCCAACGCCTTGAACTGGTCCTTCGAGTTTGATTGCGACGAGCCGGTGGCGAAAGCTCCGCATCCGCTTTTGACTAAGCCCGATGAAACATCGGTGCCCCTGAGCCAGCAACAGCCCAAGTGCGACATCATGGTCTACGAAGTAACCCCGGCACAGTTGAGCAGCAGCGGTGCCGCCGTGGGCGTCTTCAAAAAGTACTTCCACGACGACGCGCAGTCCTGGCAGGAACTCTCCGTAAACCTGAGCCGTTCTTACAAAGACCTGCTGATACAAGAGATTCAGTATCCCCATAAAGCCGCCGACAACAGCGACAAGAATGTTAAGCAATTTATGGTCTATTTTCGCAAGGGTGACCGGTTGATAGCCGTGGAGTTTTATCCCACCCACGCCACCTACGACGATGTGTTGCGGATCATCGACACCCTGCTACCGTCTCTAGAGGGCGCCATCTACTAGATTGAGAGCGTTATAGAGGGCGTTGTCAAGCAAGCCGTTATGGTATTCTGTTCCAGCTTGTCATGTCATCAAGCATCTCCGGGCGAGTGGCGGAATGGCAGACGCGCTAGATTTAGGATCTAGTGTAGCAATACGTGTGGGTTCAAGTCCCACCTCGCCCAAATCTTATACAGCATAACTGTTTACAGCTTCGGCAAGTCAGCCGGAGCTTTACTTTTTGGGGTAACCTAAGTCATTCCGGCCGCCACTTGGCCGCCAAAGAAAGAACAAAAGAACTAGATTTGAATCCACCCTACCCCTGCTAACCCGGTCCCAAATACCATAGATTCGGACCCCGGGGCAGGGCTCTACTCCCCGGGGGCGGTACCTGATAGGCAGTGAAGGGTACCCGCCGCGCGGTGCTAAATAAACCACTATAGACCCGGACTAATTTTTTTTTGTGGAATTTTTTTGCCACCATATTTGAAGAAGCCACTCTGCTTGTCACGGGTTCTCTGTAGAGGTAACCTTTTAATTGGGAATCGAAGAGAAAACGTTATGCCAAGAACAAACCTATGCAAACCGCTACCGGAAAACTTGGAGGCAAAGGAGAAAGCTCACGCTTTGTATCTTGGCATGGCTATTCCGAAGACTGCAGAAATAGCACGCCGAGTAGGCGTGCATAGAAAAACCGTTGGCGTATGGGCGAGCAAAGAAGGCTGGCTGGAAGAGAGAGACAAACTTGTCAGAGAAAAGAGGCTTAAAATCCAAGAGTTACTTGGAAGCCCAATTGACAGAACGGTAGAGTCTTTAGCTATCTGCTCAGACATAAAAGATGCTCTTAAACAAACTGCCAAGCATCAAAAAAGAACAGGGGTTCAAAGTCCAAAAGGACTTAGAGAGACAATGGCGGTGCTCAAAGAAATAGCAAAGCTTGAGAAAGAGCTTCAAGATCAGGCCAAAGATTGGGCTAATTACTTTCATTGAACAAGTATTCATGGCAAAATATCTGATCATACGAGATTAGATTCTTTGCAAGGAAAGCATGGCCAAAGACTTTCTACCGGTGATAAGCTTTTTCCGATATGATGATTTCTTAGACTGCGAAATCGAACTATCAAAAGCGATCGAAAAACTGCAGCGTTTTAGCGCTGAACAACTGCTACACTTTGCATCGAAGCTTTGTTTACTGCTTGCCGGTTCGCAAAAGGCAAATAGCAGAGTAACCCAAGACATCCTAGCTGAGATGTGCTTACGAGAAGGTTTCTATTTCACCTATCTAGCAAAACAGGAACAGTTTAGGCTTCAAAACAAGCTGCAAAGAAACTCTGAAATAGGTAGAGTTCTCTTCTGCGAATTGAATCTCCTTTACTTTATGAAGATTGTCTTGATGCATCACAACTTCAAGGGCAAAGACGTCATAGCAACTTCCGCAGATAGAAGAGGATTAAATGAAGTAGTAGAGTGTTACCTGGCTTTTGCGCTCTATGTTGACAAGACAAGCTCACAACCTAAAACAAAAGGAACAAACAAACAAGTTTTTGACTGGATAACCCGCTCACACGCATTTCATATAAGAGACAGTGCAGCAAATCTCTTTGCCCGGTACTTCTACATCGCTTTTGTTTTAGGAAGCACCGAATACAGTGAATTTCCAGGATGGCGCCTCCCAAATCTATTCAAGAGTGTTACCGGACTCGACCTAGACAAGCTGTTCACTTTTGGATACTGGACTTGGCTAAATCGCAGGTCACTGGAATTGAACACCGACTATAGAGACAATAGATTATTATTCCAATGGTCGGAATATACAATATTAGGCTTAAGTGAACAAGAGATATCTGAATACAAAAGAATCCTCTCTAGAGACCCCCAGGTATATAGAGATTTGTTCCTTGCTGACAAACGCTTTAGAGAAAGGTCTCCAGCTTTTTACCTGCTACCTTTTCAACAAAACCCGCTTATTCAGATTGATGACGATGTAAGTATTTTGACAACGCCATATTTCCTGTATGAGCGAACATCCAAAGGCATATTCTGGATTCTAGATGACCAGCTAAAAACTTCTCAGGAGAAGAGCAAGAGAAGCCAGTTCCAGAACTACTGGAGATTTTTGTGCCAAAAATATGCTGAGACAATATTCGAAAAGGATGTAATTCCGTTCTCAGAGCTTTCTGAAAACGAGGTGTTCTTTGACTACCAATACGGAAAAACGGCTGGTAGGGCTACAGACATAATAGTATTTGATAAAAGAAACAGAGAACTATTTCTATTTGAAGTTACAGATTCGTACTTAAATATTGATGCCCTAACCCTGGAAGACAGCTCAAGCGATTTCTTTAATGGGACAAGTAAAATGGTGGTCGAAAAAGCCTCTCAAATAGACAAAGTAATCAAAGCTATTCGTTCATCCGAGATAAGGTTACCAGGACTACCGCAATCAGAGATAAAAACATTCAGCCCAATACTCCTATTTATGACCAACTATCCGGTATTTAAGGCAATCTGGCATGATATACCTGGTGTATGGACTGGAATCAACTCTCAGTTAAAAAATCACAAGTCCGGAATTTTGCAAAATTCGGACACGACAAGATTGAGAATTATATCCATCGAAGAAATGGAATATCTGGGCTCATTGCAAAGAAACAAAGTAGATATGTTTCAAGTTTTGCGTGATTGGTCAAATGAGCGTGGCTTTAATGACCAATCGCTAAAGAACTATTTGACGGTGAAGAGAAGTGACCTAAAACGAAATATCAGCAGGATGGAGGAGTGCCACGCCGGTGCGTTTGATTTAATGGAAGACTTGCTAGCCAGGTGCAACGACAAAACCACCTGAACCTAATGTTTGCATTTAGCATCAAATACCCATACATCCCGTAGTAGCTGGTGGGGTGTCCTAGAAATGAGGTCCTTTCCTTCCATCTCACTTAGTATCATCTCCAGGTCTGTGGCAAGAACCCTGAATTGAGAGCCTAATTTCTGGTACAGGTCTTTCTTTGTCCCCGGACCATGCCTTAGCCTAGTCAGAATTTTTGCTTCGATTAGAAGTTGGTCAGCACTGCTTATGGTACTGATTTGACTTTTGGGATTCGAATCTGTATCGATTCCCTTGGACGTCAAATTCAACTGATTGGCGGTCGCTACCTCTGGACTTGAAGCATGCTTCTCTCTGGACACCTTCCAGGAGATATGGACTTTTTGCATAGCTTCCCTGACCGGACCAAGATTTAGCCTGGCATAAATGGCGGTCGACCTCTGGTCTTTATGACCAAGCATCCTTCCAATCACATAGGAGGACTCACCCTGGATAGCCATGTAGCTTGCCAGTGTTCGCCTTAAATCATGTATCCGAAGGTTATCTATCTCCGCTCTTTCTAAAATGCGCTTCCAGCTTCTCCTGACCCATGCAATATGTCCTCTCCCTCCTTTTCCAGGGAATACAAATTTACTTCGCGGTACCTGTTCATCAAATCTAGTCCGGAGGATTTCAATGGCATCAGAACTGAGTGGAATAGTCTGTGAGTCACCATTTTTAGTGACAGGAATATTCCAGATAGCCAGGTCCAGGTCGATATCGCTCCACCTCATGGACAGAAGATTGCCCCTCCTAGCGCCTGTCAGTAATCCAAGAGAATAAAAATCCCTGTATAGTGGTGGCTCTTTCTCCAAAGCTTCGAAGAATCTTGTTAGTTCTTGAGGCAGCAGGAATCTTTCCCGGGATTTGTCTTTGAACTTCTCAACTCGCTGACACGGATTGGGGCAAGTGACATAACCTCTCCTGATGCCCCAGTTTATTACAGCAGACATCATGTGAACCGCTCGATTGGCAGATGACTTGCTTTTCTGTCCGAGCTGGTCTACCCACTCTTGAATCTCAAAGCTTGTAATCCTACAGACTTGACGGTTCTTCCACTTATCACCGTGAGCGGAGAAGAAATAACGAGTATTCTCCGGAGCCCTTGTTCTCTCTTTTGTATGTAGTTCATAGTAGAGCTTAAAAAGCTCACCAAATGTAATGGCAGAATTAGCCACAAACACCTCCTGCTCATTTTAGAGCAAGTCACGAAACCAGTTGGACGACATTGCATCGCCCCACAGGGCATATCTCTCTTGTGTGTGTCTTTTCGTGTGTGTTTGGGTGTTTCTCCCTACGACCTTTGTATCAGACTATGCAGATTCAGTAAAGTTGAAATCTTACAATTTGAACTCAGACGGACTACATATTCGCTCTAGTCTTCTTTAGGATATCGTTTTTTGATATCCTCCACTTTGCCGAGCCACCCAGCAGGCGTATCGGCGGGTTCTGTCTTGTCTGGAATGAGCCCTGCATCCTGAAGGTCCTGCTGAGTAAGCAAGCCTTTATCAATGAACAACTTATTCATTGCTCGGATACCCTTGTAAATAGCGTCGTTCTGGTCTCCTTGTGTCCCCAGTTTAGTTAGGTACTCTTTCAACCTCTTCTCTTCTACAGGGGGGTCATAGATGTTCCATCGTTGATTTTGGAGATCGTAGTCGGCCGCTCCTTCAGGGCGAGAAGTCTCTATTGCTACTGCATTGGAAGGGATACTAGGATTGCCATCCGAATAGTACCCATGGAATTTGCCTGTGGTTTTATCTACATACGGTCTCATTGCTACTCCCTCACCCCGAATTGCCATGACCATGAGCCACCAGTCATCTGCGCGGCAGCCTTGGTCGATTTATTCAAAATAGTCGGAAGGTAATGGCTTCCGGTCACCAGATAGAGATTGGTCCCGTCTGATGACAGTGTGTATCCGTAGGTGTATCCTGCCAAGTTGTAACACTGTGCATTTTCAAGGGTCACAACCTCACCCACAGAATAACCGATATCGGCAGTGGTGCATGTCGCTACCATCACAACATCTTCCGGAGTTGAGCCCAAGCTATGTGCTTGAGTGTATACCGTGTTGATAGCTATGCTTGACAGAGGGGAACCTACAGCCGTTATACCACCAGCACTGATGTCACCCCACTTTACGCCAGATGCCTCACCACTGTCTGCCATCAATACCTGGCCATTTGCACCTATTCCAAGCTTGGTCAATGTCGTCGAGTCGGTGGCGACAAAAATATCCCCTTTCGTAAAAGAGGTGATACCGGTGCCTCCCTTCGTAGCCAGAAGCGCGTTAGTCGGAGTTAGTGTGGAACAGGTCACTGCACCAGAGGCGGTTATTCCGTCAGCCTTTAGGTCTTCATAGGCAGAGTCGGCCAGGTTCCTTATGGCGAGGACTCCTGCTGATTCTCTTTTGATGACTACGTCCTGAGTGGCATTGCCGGGACCTATCTTAATGTCTCCATCAGAGTCCACCACAACTCTTGCGTTAGTGTCGCCGGTAGTGCCAAAGCCCAGGATGTCTGAGGCAGCAGACAAAAGCCAGGTTCCAAAAGCCGTAGTATTGCTTAGTTTCGTTGGGTCTATTCCGGAGGCTCATTTTGACCCAGCGATATTAGCACTCGCTTTTATATTGTCATTGTCAATGTTCCCGTTCACAAGAGTAAACAGGGTTGTAAATCTACCGTTTAATTCAGTACTGCTGATAGTTCCACCGGGAACCGCAGAAAACGGGTCAGAAACAGTACCCGCTATCCCTGCTGTAGCAATCAAAGACCCGCAAATTACCAGGATAAGTTTAACCAGATTCTTAGACACGTCAGTCTCCTTCCATAGAAAGTACTGGGGCTAAGTTCCCTGATTTAAACCTGCCACTGCCCGCCATACTAAGTTTAGCCTGTAGATCTTGCACCTGCAAGATTAAAATCCTATCGTTGGAATTTTTACTCTTAGGCTTGTCTGTCCATTCGCAAAACAGGAAAAAGTGACATTACTAAGGACTAATTTATTCTTCTTTCTCTGAAATTGGTTTTACAGTAGTCATTATGACTATTTTCGATAAAAGCGAGGAGCTAATCCGCTCCGAAATAGGAATAATGTTTTGTCTTCTGGAGGACATTCTTCAGGACGAGGACTTGAACAAATCCAGAAGTGAGCTTCAGTCTCTGGTGAAGAAGCTGGCTTATTTGACCCTGGACGAAGGATAGAAGCCCCTCAGAAGCGCTAGCCGGTCACCAAGGTATAATTACCCTCATGACAGACACCGCACAGAAGCAGACATTGATAAGCCGTCACTGGTGGCTTTGCCTCCTGGTCTTTCTAGTAGGTTTCACTTTAGGAGGTGGCTGGGAGATTCTCAACTTCGAAGAGTGGTCTTACGACATTCGGTATCGCACTCAAGACCAGTCTGAAGTCATACAAAACATATTAATGTGGATGCTGCTTCGCGGTCCCGGTCTTGGCTTTCTTCTTTCCGGGATTGTGTTGGTAGCTTTGCTGGCTGGCCAGTCTTACTCAAACAAGAAGCAAACGAAAACCGGTAACTAAATCTTTTCTTTCGCTCTTTGTTTCCAGATCTCTGCGAGGTGATCATTAACATGCTTCACTTGGTCCGGGTCTGGATTATAAGCATAGATAAGAGCTTCGTTCACCTTGCCTTGCCGGTATAACTCTCCTATCTTTCCCCAGGTCTTCTCATTGATGAAGCCGGGTTTCTCACCTGCCTCTAGTCCTTCAATGACGTTAGCAAAGTAGGCTGCAACAAAAAACGGAGCATCTCCTGGTCTCGTAGCTGCTTTTAGTGGACTATCTTTATAGGCTTTAAGCTCTTCTGGATATCTCTCAACAAGATGTCTTATGTTTCGAATTTGCATCTGTGCTGGTCCGATTGATTGCATTTCATCAAGGGCTTCTGGAGAATCCTTGCTCTGAACATAGTTGTCAGTGCCGGTATCGTAGAGTTGCTTGAAGTGGTGTTGTTCGTTTCGAATAGTGGCAGCTATCAAGTCAGGGTCGACATGTCCTGGACCCAGTCCCATTCTCATCCTTAATGACTTGAATCGATTACCGGCAGCCCGGCATGCCCCTAAAGAGATGAAGTCATCCTCTCTCCCTCTTCTGGGTCTCATCAGGTCTTTGCCTGCTTCAACCTTCCGCATCTCAGGATTCTTTATCTGGGCTTCGGTTGCCTCGGCGAATCTCTGAACTTTTCTGCCAGCACTTTTGAAATCAAAAGCCAACTGATCTCCATCGATAGAATCGGATTCAGATAGGCTTCTAGCTTTCTCCTCAATGTAATTTATGGACCAGTCAGCTTGCAATCTATCCTTCTCTTCTTGAGAGGCGTCTTCAGGCATATTTAAAGCCCTCAGTCCTTCAAAAAAACTTTCACCCGATCCCGCTTCTTGCTTGTCTACCTTTCGGCTGGCAGCTATAGTCTGACCACCATCTACTATCTGGAACGGTTCAATCTCATCTTTGTTTGGGACTCGCAGACTGGCTACAGATTCAAACCGGTCTGGGTTACTATCTACCGCTTCCCGGTGCTGTAGATTCTGCTCTTTATCGCCTATAGACTCTTTTCGGCTGACATTGTCCGCAGGACTAACTCTCTCAAGTCCCTTGTCAGAATCTTCACTTGTTCTATCTGTAGTCATCTAGGATCTTATGCCCAGCACTGATAAAATCCGGATCGAACAGTGTGTTTTTTACCTCGGACAAGACAAATGACTAAGAGCACTAAGCTATTCAGGGTAGAACCTCAGACTCCAAAGTCCAAAGTCATTCAAAATGGCTTAACGTACAGCAATCCTCCCAAGTTAGAATTCGAAGGCATACAGCCTTCTCTAATCAGATATAAGAATTGGATTTATGTTTCAGAAGAACTGAAAAACAGACTCAATAAACTTGGCATCGGCGGTCTTTCGTTCGGAACCGATGCATCAACAATTTCACAGAATGCCAAGAGATTCAACGAATACGGGGTTCGCTTCCCTAAACGATGCAACTATTTTCCAATTTCGGATATTACCGCTGTTGAAGATAGCCAAATGCAGATGACAAATAATCAATTGAAACTTTCAGAAACAGTTTTTGAAGAAGTTAGGTCTGCAGATTTGCTGAATACATCAGTGGAACTCTTATTTCCACTGAAAAGTTCAGTTAAATCATTTGTGAAGGCTCTAAATGAAAGGGGTGACGTGAAGTGTGTGGCTTTCGGAGAGGCTCACCAGCGTTTTAAAGCCCAAACGCTATTTAGAACTTTCTTCTTGGATTGCTTTGAAAGCTTGATTTCAAATGAATTTGACCATATTTTTCTAGAAGTAGACAACAATGCAAATGCCGACTTTCAGAGTTATCTCTCAGAAGAAATACCGCTCGAAGACTTCAGATCAAGATGGTTAACGGGACAGGGGGCAGCAGAAGGAATAACTGATAGATTTATTGAAAGACTCAAAGAGTTTAATAGCACTGGAACTCAGATACATCTTATCAACAAAGTAGATGATCCAGACAGGGACTTATTCTTTAGAGACCAAATTTCCGAATTCGTAAATAGCGGTAGTAGTTCCAAAGCTGTATTTCTTGCCGGTGCCATTCATACTATATCTAGACCAGCAGAGGAAAGAACTGATTGGTTGTCTGCTATTGAGCTATTGGAGTCTGAAGTTAAATGCTACAGAGTCTTAGAATTGAGCCGATTTCATCTTTCAAATAAGCACTTTGAGAGAGCAGGCGACTTGATAAGGAGCAGTGAAGAGGTCTCCTTCTCAGAAAGGGAAGCCTTGGGAGAATCCTCAGACTGTAAAATTAGGCAGATAGAGATAGGTGAAGGTAACGAATATTTTACTGAATTTAAGACACAGCAGATCACTATTTCGATAAGCTACTTTGACTCAATTTTCATGGATTCAACAAAATACGTTCACGACGACTTTTACCGCGGTGGAGAGATTCCGGAAAACTAAAAGTGCCATTTAAAGTAATACTAAGTCTAGTTCTGCTGCTTTTTCTGCTCATCCCGCCCGGAATTGCTAAGGATTATCGATATCAAAATAATCCTTATTCTAGAAACCAAGCCCGTGACATTGATGCAGGCTCCTATCGAAGACAAATAGGAAGAGACCAGATTTCCATTCCTTCGGGGAATACTCCATCCACAATCCAGAGAGACCCAAGCTATTCAACAAATAGACTTCATGACCCTATCTATCAAGGTCAGTTCAGGCTTTTAGGTTCAGCTCAGGTCGACCGCCAGTTAATGAAGGTGGCAGATGCAGCAAGGGATGCCTCGTTTATACTAGGACAATTGGCAGAGACAATGAGTTCCTGTCTTAGCTTTGGTCCAGAGCAAGAACAGAGACTACAAGAAGACTATTCAGTTCTTGACTCAAATCCATCAGGCCAGGCAGTTTCTACCAAGTTCAGGCAAGCTGAGTCTCTGATTAGACAAGCTAAAGCAGAATTTGAAGCCTACGGGCAGAACCGCTACAAACCTCATGACGCCAATGATCCTCACATAAAGGCTGGTGGCAAGCTCTTAGAACAGGCTCAAGAAATTCTCAATGGAACTAGCTCCATTACTAGAAAACTTTGGGATGCAGCGGTAGGTGCCGCAGGAGCAGCGCAACAACTAGCCAGCTTGATTCAGCAGTTGACTCCTCCAGGGCAGCAGTCCGGTCAAATGCCACCACTTGCACCACCTATCAATCGAGTAGTCCAAGGGAATGTCATTCCGCCTGGCAATACCAAAAGCAATACCGGAACAAATCAAGTCAATCCATCTCCAGGAACAACTAATTCCGGCAACAATTCTCCACCTTCTAACACTATTCCGGATCAGTCTGACAGTCCAGGGACCTTTTCAAACCCCATAGATACTAGCCCTAACAGACCAATGGTGGACAACCAGCTTAAGGCTTTTGCTGAATCACTGCGCAAAAGAGCGGTGGAAGGTGTAACCGACCCAGCCCAAAGGGATAGAGTCGCCAAAGACCTATCTGACAAGTTTGAAGGTATAGGAGAGGGACTCAACGAAGCAAAGGAAGAAGTAAAGCAAGGGGCAACATCAGCATTCAATGCAGCCGTTCAACAAACAGAAGCCTTTAAAAGTGATCCAGTGGGTACTCTTAAAGCTACAGCAGAAGCGGCAGAAGCATTTGGAGCTACCTTTGCCAATGCAACTGAGTCAGCACTAAATGCGGCAGCACAGGATAGCGGAGCTTTTAACAACCTCCTAACTGCAGCGGCAACCAAGGCGGTCGAAGCATCCGAAAATTACTCAAGTTTATCGCAGAAGGAACAGGGGAAAGTTCTCGGAAAGATTCTATTTTGGTCCGCCAATCCAACCGGCAGTACTCAAGCAGGTCAGCTTACTGCTAAGGCTTTCACAAGAGCAGGCAAGGTGCTTAAGCCGCATGTTGGCCAGCTTAGCTCAGAGCTGAAAATGATTGCAGCAGCAGGCAAACAGAAGCTTGCTTCCGGAAAGGCGAAGCTTGCTCAAATAGCTTCTAACATAGGCAATAGCCAAAGACCGGCTCTAGCTACTCTTGGTCCTCCTATCTCAAGAGGTCCGCCTGGTGGCTCAGCTATAGACGATCTCTATAACCTCATGGTCAAGGGGGAAGGAACCGAA
The DNA here is from genome assembly GCA_030431355.1 of bacterium. The sequence goes on along the minus strand of JAUIJG010000034.1, from coordinate 5,230 downwards.
TCTGGTGGGCTCCAGGGCGCAGGTCGCTCAGGTAATGTAACCAGTTCCAGTATCAAAGCTGGCACTAAAATTGGCTCAGTGGTAGCCGATGACCTACCAATTAACGAAGGCTGGCTGCTTGATGGACAGAAGCTCTCAGAAGGTATCAAGTGGCCTGCAAGATGGAGAAAGCCAAGATCAGGGGACTTTCTAACTTCAAAGGGTAAGCTATACTTCAGACCCAACGAAGAGGCAAGGAAAGCATTCAATCTGAAAGAAGACGTACTAATTCCTATGGAAAAGGGAGTTCCTGATATGAAAAGTATCTCCCATGACGGCATCAATTATGAATTCAAAGGACATCTGCCAGGAAATCAAAGACTGGACATTGATAGATTTCAAGCGGATCTAGCAAAAAAGAACTGGAAAGGATTGAACACAAAAAGCGCGGTTAAGGCCGAGTTTCAAAAAGAGAACATAACTGCCCATCACTTTGGAAAAGCCCCAAATGGCAATCACATTTTTCAACTTGTTGACAGAGAAAGACATACTGCATTCGGGCATACTGGATATGCAGCCAAGCTAAGGACACCATAGATTGAATACAAGAGAAGAGAAACCGATTCTGTGCCCAAGTGGCGAGGACTTCATTCCGTGTTCTGAAGAAGACCTTGCCGAAGTAGAGTCCATACTTGGAGAGACTCTTCCCAGAGAATACAAAGAATTCGTTCTTAAGTATGGGTGGTCTCACTATGAACCATCTGCGGTGGTTAGAACTATTGAGAAGCCACCTTCAGACGTCACTATTAATGATGACTTAGCCGTACCTATTGGTAATTTTTTCGGAGGCGATTTCAAAGGGACCAGTCTTCTTTTTCACCTGAAGGTATCCCCCATATATGAATTTTTCCCTGAACAGATGCTCGCTATAGCCGATGACGTAATGACAAATCAATTTCTGCTTGGTCTTAAAGGAGAAGAGAGGAATAAAGTGTTTTTCTGGTTCAGAGAAGGATTGATAGAGCCAGAACACTATGAAGAGGAAGGACTGAAAGTTCCCGGTGACTGGAAGAGGAAAAACCTGACTCTAGTCGCTACTTCTTTCACTGATTTCTTGGACAGAGTGATGTTAGACCCTCACGCCTGACCTACTCAGCTACAGATTTGGACCAATTTTTCGGCCTGTAATCTTGTTATACAGAGTTACGATTTCCTTCTCTGTCATGCTGCTGACACAGTCTGCAGCCACTCTAACAACCTGCTCATCATCTTCACATAAGTAAAGTTGCTTCTCGTAAAATGGTGGAAACAGCTTCCAAGGCTTCTCTTTCTTTGCTGCTTTTACCAGAGCATCTAATACCAATCTCACAACTTCTTTTTGTCCAGCCTGCAGAGTTGCCAATTCATTATTATCGATAACATAGTGCCAGGTCAGCTGCTTCAGCATCTCTACCTCAAGCTGAAGTTCTGGGTCAATCAATACGGTGCACTGGTCTGCATACGGCTTGTCGTTCAATTTAATGGCACCTACATACCTTGTGATTAGCTTTGTCACTATCTGCCAAAGCACAATTCGCTCCCATCTTATGCCACTGTAGCTTCGGTAAGGGAAACCGCCAAAAGCCTCAGATAGCGCCCTATCAAACGCCGCCTTAAGCTCTTCCTTTCTTTCTGTGAACTTGGGATTCTCTTCGTTGCGTTTAAAAACTCCTTTGAAAAACTCTCCTCTTTCATGCCCATGTTTGTCTAGTAACCGGTCTAAAGGGATTTTTCCTGCACAGTAAAAGTCAGTAACATCGTGAACGGCATAAGTTATATCGTCGGCCCAATCCATTAACTCAGCCTCCAAGCACTTCGTATGAGGATCAAACGAAAAATCGGCTCTGGCAAATTCGAAAAATTGCTTGTCTATATCATAGGCTCCCCACTTGTGCTTTCCCGTAGGCTTTCCAGCAAATAGCCAAGGATACTTAAGAACTGCGTTCAGAGTCGCTCTTGTAGGATTCAATCCAAACTCAATTGGATCTTCTTTTCCTAGTCTGACACCATCACCTACCGCTAAGTGAGCAATAATACGGAATGACTGTGCGTTTCCTTCAAATCCGTCATTTAGTTTTGCCTCTGTCCGGAGATAATCATCCAAGACCTTTTCAGCAAGATGACCAAACGGAGGATGGCCGATATCATGCGCCAGAGCCGCTGTTTCAGCTGCATGTACGTCAAGCCCACCACAGCGAATAAGGTCCTGCTGACTGTATTTCCTATTGAAGTATTCAGCCATTCTCTGAGTCAATTGAGCTACTTTCAGAGAGTGAGTCAATCTATTGTGAAATACATATCCATGGTCCGCCGAAACTACCTGAGTAACTTCCGCTAACCTTGCGAACCAAGTACTATAAAGGACCCTGTCCCTATCTACTTGCGTAGGAGTTCGAGGGTCCTCATTCTTAAGCTCTTCAATAAATCTACCGTATCGAGGCGCTGATGCAAGCTCCTGCAAGGCTGATTCTGCCGTCATCGCTCATTGAAACCTTATTTGCCGATTGGAGTGGTCTAAGGGCTGCCAGAACCTCCAGCCTTTCAACATACCGGTGGTTCTCTACGAGTTCTTCAGTTAACTCATCCAAAGTTATATCACTCTTCTTACTCAGAACTTCCAGAATCATTTCCTGTTTTGACTTATTCATAATCTCACCAGTTTCAAAGGGTTACCAATCTTATAGCATAACCAAATACATGTAAAGTAGCCTAAAGCATGCTGGCGCTTGCCTCAAACCCGGTTACTATCATAAGACGTAGAAAGCTCTTTGTGGTTCCTAGGAGTCCCTAAAGTTATTTTATGTGACCCCGCCGATGGAGGCATCCTATGCCAGGCAAGGCTTTGAGACCCCATACCTATCTAGCATACGGGCAATGTAAATTAAATCCGGTTGCCAATTAGCCCGCCTGGGCGAAAAGGGATTAATCCCAAAACGCTCAAGAATTCAACGTAAGAGCCAACTTTTCTAATGAAAACAGTGCTTGTCCCAAAGGGAATGAGAGTCGCAAATCGCTTACTGGTATTACCTTTTGGGCAACCAATGGAGCTTCTGTCCCAAGGTTGTCCCACGTTTGTCCCAAGGTTGTCCCAACCAAAAAATCCTCGAATTCCTCTCTATTTCTTTATTTCTATTATTTGTCCCAAAAAATAGTAAATATAAGAAGGAGAAATTAAAGGCAACCCGATATACACAATAGATATACACCGGGTATATCCTTAAGAATATTTATCACCTTTCTGTTTTTTCGTGGGACACGTGGGACAAACCCTAAAGCCCTTACCTGCCAACGATCTCCAGCGTCCCATTAAGCCAAATCACTTTGGGACACGTGGGACAAACTTACTTAGTCAAGAATTGAGTCTTTTATGGCATAAAAGCGCCCACGTTCTTTATCTCCGAGTACCTCTAGCCTGCATTTGAAGGTCCCTCTACCTTCGTTACTATGAATCAAACCGGCATCAGCCAGAACCTTGGCAGCCAATTTGGGGTCTACTCCACCGCAGGCTTCTGACAACTGTTTACTTGTGAACAACCAAAGCTTCTCAACAAACTCTGTGCCTTTTCTATAGTCGGTGTAATATCCAGCCAGTGGACCATTTCGCCTACCATCTTCCTTGTCCCCGTTAGCAAATCTGTCCTTATTGGCCAGAATAAAGTTGCGCAGACTTGAAATAACTCTTTCACCATCATTGATACCGCCAGGACTTTCAAGCCAGGCAGAACAAACGAAGTCCATTGCAAAAGTAATTTGGTCATCAGTAATAGGCAGTAAAAGTAGATTTTTCGCTAATCTACCAGCGGCTTCGACAAGAGCAAACCTTTTACCAAGCCTCATAGTTTCTCTGTCCTGTCCTTCCGGTATAAGCCTACTAAATGCTCGCTCAAGCTCAGCCCTTACGGACTCTCTTAATAGTTGGGCACTGTCGTATTCGGAGACAATAGCCTCAATAAAAGCTGGTCCTGCCGTGCCAAAGTAATTTGAACAAGCGGTCTTTATGGAATCAACAAAGTCCCTCTGGTCGCATTTTTTAATGATTAGAGAGTCATCTATTGGGATATCGCAGAATCGGATTTTTTGCCCGCCTTTTGGTGCTCCTTGACCTTCAAGCTTCTGCTCAATGGATACTTCTCCGGTCGATAGAACAAGATTTCGCCATGTTCTCGATTCCTTGAGCTGGCTGGCACTATTAAGCCTCGACTTTCCAGTCCCACCAAAAAGGTCATAAATAAGCTTGCCGAAATCTTTGGCGTCGCAAGTTCCAATTTCGTCAATTGCTAAAAGCATGTCGTTATGTGCAGCAGCTACTGCTTCTAGAGCATTGGGAGTGGTGTTCCACCTCTGAATAAACGCTTCTGATGGAGCAATTGACGGATCGGCTCCACGGCCCCAAACACTTCCAGCAACTTGGAGTGCCGTTGTCTTTCCTCTACTAGTTCTTTGGAAGAAGTGGAACCCCCCGCTATCAATATCTGAATACTTCAGCAAGGGTCCAGCAAATGCTACAAATAGCGAAAAAAGCATATATGGCTCATCCGCCAGAGGCAAACAAACTCTCTCCTTCCACTCATCAAGAGTTCCAGCACTAAATATGGTTGAACTACTAGGGCTATATCTTTCCGGCTGAAAGACAATTTTTTCAGGCGCTGTATCAGGCGAAATGGTTTGTGTAGGAAGTACGTAACTTAGCTTTCCATCTACATCGTCTATCCAACCAATCTGGCCTACAGACTGGTTTCTCCGTCGAATGGTGGTACTAAAAGCTTCCAGATATCTTACAAGATCCTTCTGCCGGCCAGGCACAATTCTTAGACCTTGATCGGCTAAATCTTGGGCAATCGTACTCTTAGGATCATGAAAGGCCTTATGTGGAACAGCTTGCTGCTTTTCTACACCATCAATATTTACCCACTCAACTAAACTTCCATAGTTGACCTGGTCCGGCTGTCGAGTTAGTGCACTAACCCAGACTGGTCCGGCAAAGTAAGTCTTCTCGACTAGCGTGTCATCGTCCTTAGCTTTGGTTTCCTTCAACAAAGCAACGCCACGCGGATCTATAGAGTAGCCAGGTGGCAAGTACTCTTTAATTGCCAGCCAGGGATCTGGCTTCTCCGGTTTCAATAGATTGAGATCATCCTTGGATAGTGGCTTTACTGGTTCTGCGCTCATGGCTCTAGAACCTCCAATACGTCCGCCCAGTCATTTAAGTTCT
>JAUIJG010000486.1 GCA_030431355.1 bacterium | reverse complement strand
GGCAAAGCCCCGGGTCCTTGTTTTCATAGTCCAGTATCCTAACTTTTCCGAAACCTACATGCAGGAAGAGATTCGCCAGCTGAAAGCGAAGTATGACGTCCACATAATCACTTATAGAGAATCGCCTCACCCCAGAAAAGAGCCTTTCGACTACACGCTTATAGACTACGACCTGCCCTGTTTCGTCTACTATCCCCATGATCAGGTCGACTGGTCCTTTTCCAGACCTGAGTCCATCGCCTTCCTGGAGAAAGCAGGAAAAGTTATAGAAGAGTTCAAGCCAGACATACTGCATGCTCACTATTTCGGTCTGGCTGCCCCGCTGGAAAAACTGGCGGAGAAATACAAGCTGCCTTTCAGCATCAGAACCCATTCCATGGACATTCTCGAAGAGCCTTCGGTAAAACTGGAGCGGCTCTGCTCCCTGGCAAATAGCGCCTGGTCTGCCGGAGTTCTGGTGATGCCTTATTTCAGGCAGCGCCTGCTAGATCATGGTCTAGCCGAGACAAAGATCGCCGACTGCTGGCCCCTGATCAACTTTGACCGATTCTATAAACCGGAGAGAAGAGAGAAAACCGGAAAGATTCTCTGCGCGGGTCCTTCCACTCCCAAGAAAGCCCACAGCCACTTTGTGGACCTTGCCTTGATGATGAAGGAAGCCGGTTCGAACCTGGAATTCGACCTTTACACAGATGGCTATACCATTCAAAACACCATCGACTACAACGAGTCTAAGGGAAATCCTGTAAACATCACCTATGCAGACCCGGACGAGATGCCGGATGTCTACACTCAGTACGACTGGATGATCTATCCCGCCGATCCAGAGATAAACAAGGTCGGATTCCCGGTGGGAATGGTCGAAGCTCAAGCAAGCGGTTTGGGGATTCTCTGGCAGGAGCTTCCTAAAAGGAGAGACGAACAGCTTAGAAATCTCGATGGCTCAGGCATACTCTATCGGAGCCTCGATGAGATCCCCGCTATCATCGCCCGCCCCTATCCGGAAGAGATGCGCGAAAAAGGCTTCGAACGAGCCAGGCGTTGTGACGCCAAAAGACAGAATCATATCCTCACCGATTTATGGGATTCTTTCTTCCAAAAGCGCGACCAGATACTCAACCCCCAGGAGCTTGTCTCCATAGTCATCCCCTACTATGAAAAAGCGGAGTTCATAGGCGACACCGTGGACAGTGCTCTAAATCAGAGCTATGGGAATATCGAAGTAATTCTGGTGGATGATGCTTCCAGAGACAATCCGGCAGAAAGCGTCCTGGACGACGCTCAGCTATCAAAAATAAAAGTCATAAAGCATGACACCAATCTCGGTGTTTCAGCCGCTCGCAACACAGCCATCGGTAGTGCTCGGGGTAAATACATAGTGCCTCTCGATGCCGACGATTTATTGGACAAAGACTATGTGCTCAAATGCGTACAGACAGCGGTGGCTGGCGATTTTGACGCAGTCTACACCCAGATGCAGTGGTTCGGAGATTCCGGCTATTTGATGACACCAAAAGCCAATCTCATAAATTTATTGAGCCATAAGGAAGGCTTCCCAACGTTCCTATATAAGAAGGAAGTTTTCGATAGAGTCGGTGGATACCATGAGGACATGCTGGTGGGCTCTGACCATCAGTTCATCTTGAGCACGGCAGCAGCCGGATTCTCCATGGCACGCATAGGCGGTGCCCTCTGGTTCTACCGTAAATCCAATGAAGGTCTCGCCTCCATAGACGTGGAGAAGAGAATGTCCAATCTCATCACCCATAATCGCGATCTCTATGAAAAACACTGGCCGGAAGTCATCGCCAGAATAGATAGCTACTATCTAAATATCCTGGATGAATATCTGAGGACGTCGGCAGCAAACGAGAAGACGACGGCAGCTAGCGCTGAGACAGCGGAGCAATATCGAGTCATCTTCAACGAATACAAAAAGGTCTTACCCGCCTACGAGCATCTGGTCGGCGAAACAGAGATACAAAAAGAAAGGATTGAGCGTCTGAAAGAAAGATTGCACAAATCCCTCAGCGCCTCGGATATGGTGTCGATACCTTCCATCCTCAAGTCCGATGTCCGAGCTATCAAAAACAAGCTGAACAAAGCAGGAAAACTCAACCGCGATACCCTCGACAAGGTATCTGCAAGCGGCATATTCGACGCAAACTATTATTCGCGTCAATGCAAACAGGAAGGAATCGTTTTCGGCGATGCCCTGGAGCATTTTGTCGAGGAAGGTTGGAAGATCCCCATCGATCCTTCTCCTCTATTTGATATCGAGTTCTACAAAAAACAGCTCGCCCAGCATAATATAAGTTGCGTCGGCAATCCACTAGTTCACTTCATCGAGCATGGTGCAAAATTAGGCATTGCCACAAGCGAATTTTTCGACACCGGATGGTACACAAGCAATTATGCCGACGTCCGAGATTCTGGTATCAATCCGCTCAAACACTTCATCAGCTTCGGCTCTCTGGAAGGCAGATATAGCATGGATCCCCTTTCAGAGCATGCCGGAATCTCGCTGGAACATTCGGGTTCAGCCAGACCATCAAAAGAGCTTTCCCCGAGCAAAGTCGAGGGCATTTACGATGAAGTGGAGGGAAGCTACGATCTGATTCTCGGTCTTCACGAAGCAAGCTGGACCGGAGCACCACTTTTAGGTCAAGCCCTTGCTCGCAGTTTCCGGAAACGCGGACTGAATCCTCTCATAATGGTGCGCGGTGACGGTCCTCTATTGGAAGAACTCAACCAGGAATTCGACATTCTCGACCTCTCTAATCGAGGCAATCCACAGAAGAAGCTCGATGAGCATCTCAAAGAGCTGTTAGATTCTGGTCGCCTCCGTTCGAAAACAGTGATTTTAAACTCTGCCGAACTATTTCCTCTGCTTCAGGTGTTCAGAGAAAACGGCATCAAAGTGGTGACACTAATCCATGAGTTCCTCAGTTCCTATGGACTGAATATTCGGGAAAGCCTGAGACAGAAAACCGACCTTGCCATCTTCTCTTGCGAGTCTGTCAAAGAAGAAGCTCTGGAGACCACTCCCGGCGCCTGGTCGAGAACCTCGGTTATTCCACAAGGTCTTCTAGATCCCCGGTTCGGAAAAGGGCTGGATAGAAAGGAAGCGAGAAAAGTACTTGCCTCCGCCACCGGTGCAGTAGATAACGACTTTATTGTTCTGGCCTGTGGCACCGCCGAGACTCGCAAAGGCATTGATATATTTGTCCAGGTGGCAATTAATGTGATTTCGCGCTACGAGAAGAAAGCTCAATTCATCTGGATTGGAAGCGCTCATAATACCGGTCCCGATGCCCTGACCTGGGCAAGGAAAGACGTATCTCGCGCCGGAGTGACCAGAAAGGTTCACTTCCTGGAGTCCATGAAAGAGATTGAGCCATTTTTCGTCGGGGCGGATCTCTTCCTGCTTCCATCCAGGCAGGACCCACTCCCCTGCGTGGTGCACCAGGCGATGAACTGCTCCACTCCTGTGGTGGCATTCCAAAGAAGTGGTGGCGCGGAAGAAGTTCTGGAAAACGGCGGCGGCATGCTGGCACCATTCCTGGATGTAACAGCCATGACCGAAGCGATTGTTAAAATGATTGAGGATCCGACCGAGAGAGCCCGACAGGGAGAGCTTGCCGCACGCATAGTGGCAGAGCAATATAACTTCGAGGACTATGCGGACCACATTTTGGA
>JAUIJG010000485.1 GCA_030431355.1 bacterium | reverse complement strand
CTCGCCAGACCAGACGTTAAAGCGGTTATCGATACCGCCAACATACATGATCGTAAGGACCTAATCGCCGCCATCGAAAGACAGCCTGTTAGTCTGGGTGAAATTGTAACCGCCCCTGAAAGATTGGACACGAGAGTAATCGGCGATGTGGCCGCAAATGAGACCGTTGCGGAAAGACGCACCGAGCTTGCCGGTTTTAGAAAGATTGAGAGCCTGCCTCCTGTACTGGCTGCTAGACCTGACCATGGTACTTTGGTGGTGGATAGCGGTCTTCATCATGGCGAGCGCGGTCTCGATGCTCCCGTTGAAGCAGTTCCTCCTGTTAAACCTGGTGTGGTTGACTTCCTTGCTAATGTTAGAGCCAGCGAAGTTCCTTCTAATAAGAAACTCGACCTTGCCGGTGACGGAGTAGAGGTCAGACTGGCTGAGGCTCCTGTTATAGCTGCTGCTCCGGAGCACAAAATAGTTGTTCCCGAACGGATTTTAACCACTCAGGATTTCGCCGCCCTCAGCGCCACCGAAAGAGAGTCCGGTCGAGTTGATACCGCCGATATGAGAAGCCGCAGCGATCTGATCAGAGCTATCGAGAGCAATCCCGTTCTAGCGAGCAACATGGTTACCGCCTATGGTGGCGAGGATCGTGGTCCTGTCTCTGATGTCACAACTCTTGCTCAAACAATGACCAGAGTGATTAGAGATGACGTTATCGGCTCCGCAGGCAAGGTTGATGTTCGTACCGGTGTCGATCAGCCCCATTCCTCTGTTGCAACCATCAGTGAGATGATCAAGAATTCTCCTGTTGTTAAAGCCGAGGTTATCGAGTCTTCAAATCAGGTCGATAGCATTCCGGCAGCGAGCAAAGCTGTTGATGGTGCTTATCTCGGAACAGGCAATCTTGTTCAGGACAATCCCGGTGCCGGCGTCGAAAAAATCGACAGAGTAGATGATAGAGTCATTTCTCAGCCTGTTAGTTTCATAGCTGATCTGAAAAGTGACAATGGAGTCGACAATCTGATCGAATCCAATAAGAACTACTATGCCCGTGGTTATAGCCAGAGCGCCATCGACTCCGCATCAACCGACTTTGTCCCAAGAGTGAGAGAACAGGTTTCCGGTTCGCAGTCTTTCGCTCGCCAGTCCAACGTGCTCGACGGAGCTTCCGACCTGAGATCGCTCATTCTACCCACAAACTCCTCCAAGTCCGCAACCTTCAATGACGCTACTGTCATAGAATCCATCGGTTCCCTGAAAGGAAATTCCAGAAGCGCTTCTGCTTTCGACTACTCCATAATCAAGCAGGTTTCCGACGCTGCGGCAGTAACCGAGTCCGGAAGGAAAGCGCTAAATCTTGGCTCCCATCAATCGAGAGCCGTTGTCTCCCTGGATGGAAAAGGACAAGTTGAGTCTTCCGTCCAGGTTGTCAAAGCGACAGTCGGTAACCTGAATAGCAAAGTGGAAACAGCTCTTACCGGTTCCATCATCGACAACAGCGTCAAGCTTCACAGTAATGTCAACAATGCTGTGAAAGGCAGTCTCAATTTCAGCGGTACCACTGGTAATGGTGGTGAGCTGGCGGTTGCTTCCGGCGAAGTGAAGATTCCTCATATTCTGGGTAGTGTCAAGATAGACGGTAGAAGAGCTTCCGTTGCTGAAGCAAATTTCGCGGTAGTATCAACCATTAAATCGGACTTTGTATCTGGTACTACCTGGGGTGAGTTCAAGTCATTGAACGTTAGCCTCGATGGTCGTCACGGTAACGTAAAATTCGATCTGAGCGGCACCGTTAAGTCCGTCCACGCTAACACTCAATCCGTGCACATTACAAGTGGTGCGCATGCTGCAGGCCTCGCTCACGGAGCCGGCAAAGGTGATTCTGCTTCTATCGTTATCAAAGCTGACGGAACTATAGCTACAAACGCCACAAACAAAATCGAGAACACTGTCAAGAATGAAGTGACAACCGTTCGCAGCGTTGAGAATATTATTCAAACCGCTAAAACTGTAGTCAATCCTAATACCGCATCCGGTTTGATCGCTGCGGTGAAATATGGTGAGCCTCTTCCTGAAGGCATGACCTATGAGAACGGTTACATCAAACTGACTCACAATGGTCAGGTCCTCTACTTCCCTGGCTTGAGAGCGGCTCTGAAATTTGTGGAAGGTCTCGGAATCGAAGTTAATCTCGATGAAGATGACGATGAAGAATGGTATGTACAGACCCTAGATAAAGAAGGTAAGTCTTCCAGAGTCCAGTACGTGGTAGTTCCTGGAGACACAATCGAATCTATTTGCGAAACAAGACTTGGTGACGCTAGATATGCCGACCTCTTGATCACCATCAACCGTAGCGAAGTTGTTTATCGTTTACACAACGGCTCGAAAGTACCCTTTGTCTATCCTTCTCAAGTCCTCTGGCTTCCCAGCCGTTACGAAAGGAAAGTGTTCCGCAAGAACTTCTTCAAAGATGATGAAGTCGCTCCCCGCCGTTTCGATGCCACCAATATTCAGCTTTCTCCTTCGGGCAACCTGGTTATTGCAGAAGCCGTTCAAGTATCCGATCAGGCCGGTACACCGGACCAGGTACTGGCCAGATTGCACCAGGAAGTGGTCGAGCATTACCGTCCTCGCAAGATGGAAGAGAGCGTTGACCAGGGTGCTATCTCCACAGCAGAGAATAGTGAGAGCGGTCCCCTCGCGGTTGTAATCGACAGAGTGAGATTCGCAGGCGGTAGAGAGTCCGTGGGTCTCAAAGAGTGTCCGGAATCAGTGGGCAGCTTCTCTAAGCGAGCTTTTCACGCGGTGGAAGCCGGCGATACCATTCTTAGTATTGCTACCAAGAGACCTGAGCTTGGTGATACCAGATTCTGGAAATTGATAGCTAAAGTAAATGGACTCACCACACGTCTTGATGCGTTCGGCATCCCCTGCGAAGCCCTGGTGCCCGGACAGTTCCTCTTAATGCCAGACGCAAGAGAGATTGAGGCGTTTTGCCAGCAAGAAGGAATTGCCAGAGGTGAAAAGAGAGCCCTTGAAGCGAAGACCGTATTGACCAGCGAACTGAATATTGTCTCCTTCTCCGATAGCTGCAGAGTGAGTGAGATTGCTCTGGGCGGCGAGGCTCACGCTTTTTCCATCAACTTGCAAATAAAGTCCGGGAAAGAGTGGAAGACTATCGCCAACTATCAGTTCCAGGGCGGCAAATCGGTTCGCACAACCTATGCCCTGAGTGGTGTCACTTCCTCAATGGTTATAAATCTGCCATCTGACATTGTCAAAGAGATGGCTTACGAAGATTTCAACAGAAATTGGAAAACACGAATCGAGCTTTATAGAAGCAATGCGGAGAAAGTGGAAACCAAGAACAATCTAGGAGAGCCCCCGCGCCCTGCTTTTATCGCAGCAATCTAGAAACTGGTTCGTTTTCGTATCAAGTACTTGATTGTCTTTCCACAGCAAGTATTTTTTCTATCTTCTCAATTACGTCTTTGACTTCGATGGACTCCATACATTTTCCGGCCGTGGGGCTTTGTTTGAAAGAGCAGACTTTCTTAGATTGGCAGGAGCATTCGGCAGTATTTGAGAGGCTCAGATGCTCATTGCCGTAAGGACCACTTCTTGCCAGCAGGGTAGGTCCGTAGAGACCGACTACCTGGGTCCCGACAGCCCTGGCTATATGCGCCGGACCGGTATCGCCGGAAAC
>JAUIJG010000484.1 GCA_030431355.1 bacterium | reverse complement strand
TGATGAACCATCTGAAGAGCTTCGACGCGGTGGCCGAGTTTCTGGTCAGCTGGAAAGAAGGGATCTTTGTATTCAAAGACAAAGCCACCATGCCGGAGCTGGATGATGAGGACTGCCGACTCAAAGTCCCCATGGACAAAATGATGCTGGATGCGGCGCTATATCAAGACCAGATGAACCAGATTCTCAAGAAACTTCCCTCCGGTCAGAATACCGTTCTGGAAAGGGTCTGGAATTTTGAAGCCCTCTGGCCCTCAAAACAGGAAGAGAAACTAGTCTACATAGACGAGAGCCTTGTATCGGATGCGGACAAAAGCGCAATTGCGCAGCTGGTCAAATGCATCGACGGTCTCTCCACAATAGATGAAATTTGTACTGTTTTCGACCGATGGCCGGCATTTAAAATTATGCGGGTCATAGATGTACTCATGAATCATCAACTGATAACGGTTCAGAAAGCCAGTCTTTTCAGACCCCTGACAGTCTTCCAGAAAATCACCTTCGAAATCCAGGAGATCGTTGGCAAAGAAGACAATCGAGCCATGCTGGAAGCCAGCCTTCATTATGTGCACGGCGATTCTCCTGCCGCCAGCCGTTTCCATGTGGACGGAGACGGAAGGGTGAGCGTAAATTTGAGCCAGGTAAAACAATCCGGAGCACCGGTCTCGGCAGTCCTGCTTGAGTTGAGAAGATGGATGGAAGCCTATATCGCCTATTGCCGCCGCCAATCGGATGAGAATTTAATCGATGACATCGTGACCAAGATAATCGATCGCTACAATCCCCAGGCGTGAATTGTTTTCAACCTCCAAAATTTTGCTCGATTTGTTCTAGAATAGACGACTTGATCCACCTTTCACGAGCGAGTCGATATAGATGAAATTCAGCCTTGAAACCATTCAGCCTGCCAAGATAAAAACCGATGCATTGATAGTCGGAGTTTACACCGGAGAATCCGCAAAAGAGGTCTTGAACTCCTTAGATGACAAAGTTCCGGCGGAGCTGGTGGATATGGCGGTGGAACTTCTCGAAGAAGAAAACTTCAAAGGTCGCTCCCAACAATTCGCATCTCTTCCTTGCTCAAAGCTGTTATCCGGGGGAGCAAAGAGAATCATTTTTGCCGGACTGGGCGATGAGCCAACCCCCCAGAACCTGAGAAAGGGTGCCGCAAACCTGTATCGCAAACTGATCAAACAAAAAGAAGGGAGCAGCTATAGTTTCCTTCTTCGCTCCAAGAAATCGCTCGCAAACGCCAAGAAGAAAAAATCAGCAGCAAAGAAATCTGACACCACCCATAGTGAATCCGATCTCCTCTCGGCATTCGTAGAAGGCTGGGTGCTGGGCTCATACACCTTTGAAAAATACAAAACCCTGGCTGGAAAGAAAAAGCCGGTAAAAAAGAGCAGCGCTCTCGATCTGAAGCTTTGCGGTCTCTCCATGAACGCAAAAGATTTTGGAGCAGCCGTGAAAAAAGGACAATCCATAGGTGATTCCACCAATTTGGCTCGAACCCTCGTGGCAGAACCGGCACACTTTATGACACCAAGCCGCCTGGCTGAAGAAGCCAAAAAGATAGCAAAAGAAGAAGGGTTAACCTGCACGATTATGACCGAAGCCCAGATCAAAAAGGCCGGCATGGGCGCACTCCTTGGAGTGGCTAAAGGAGCCGACGAACCACCAAGATTCATCGTCCTGAAATACGAAAATCCGAAAGCAAAAAAACAGATTGCCATCGTAGGCAAAGGTATAACCTTCGACTCGGGTGGACTATCTCTGAAAACTCCAGCCGGTATGGAGAGAATGAAATATGATATGTCGGGAGCAGCAGCTGTTATCGGCACCATGAAAGCGATCGGAAAGCTGAAGCCAAAAGTTTCCGTCCTGGGCGTAGTCGCTGCCACCGAAAACATGCCCAGCGGTCATGCCATGCACCCCGGTGATGTAATCACTGCCATGAACGGCAAAACCATTGAAGTAAACAACACCGATGCCGAAGGTCGCCTTGTTCTTGCCGACGCGCTCTCCTACGCAAGTAACGAGAATGTGGATGAGATTATCGACCTCGCCACCCTTACTGGTGCCATAGTGCACGCTCTGGGCAGGGTAGCAGCAGGAGCCATGGGCACGGGCGATTCAATGATCGAAGATCTCTCTGCCGCTGCTGACGCCGCCGGCGAAAAAATTTGGCGCCTTCCGCTCTATGATGAATTCAAACCGAAACTGAAAAGTGACATAGCAGATCTTAAAAATGCCGGCTCCAGAGGCGAAGCAGGCAGCTGCTGTGCTGCCATGTTCTTGAAAGAGTTTGTAAAACCAGGTATCCCGTGGGTTCATATGGACATTGCCGGTGTAGCCTGGTCCGACAAAGAATCAGGTGAGATCAACAAAGGCGGCACCGGTTTCGGCGTCAGAACTCTGACACACTACCTTCTATCAAAATAAAGTTGAGCACAGGCCCAGACCCCGATAGAGATCTTGAGGTGCCCTCCGGCCAGGGCAACCCTTCGGGCATAACTGAACGCTTCGAGATAGTCATGGTCCTCAGCTCCGCTTCAGGTGCCCTGGTCTACAAAGCCAGAGATAAGATCCTGGGGGAAGAGGTAACTGTTAAGACCGTCTCTTCCGACCATGTTCGCCATGAGATGCTACCCTCTTTCCACCGCGATCTCAAAATCATAAGTGGTATTGAGCATGATTGCATAGCAAGAGTTCTAGACTACGGGCAAACACGTTCGGGCAAACCATATGCAGTACTGGAATATATTGACGGTCCCTCCCTCAAGGACTGCTTGAAAGAGAGGGGTCCATTGCCTCCGGATATGGCCATTGGGATTATCAAACAACTCCTTGACGGGCTCTCGCTCTGTCATGCCCAGGGAGTGATACACAGGGATCTGAAGCCGAGCAATATTTTTTTGGTAGAAGCTGAGGGCGAAGCACCAATTCCGGTTCTTGTTGATTTCGGCTTCAGCCATATTAGACTGCCGGATGAGAGGGGAATAGAACTGAGCCCAGGCGGAGACTTTGCCGGTGTTCCCGAATATATGAATCCCGAACAGATTACCGGTCAGGAAGAAGACGGCGGTTCCGATGTCTATTCCCTTGGATGCATATTCTACGAGATGTTGACAGGAAAACCTCCCCACTGCGGCAACACCGCGGAAGAGATCTTCAAAAAGCATCTAGAAGATCCGTTTAGAGATCTCCAGAACCTCGAAGGGTTCCCGGCCAAATCCCTGGCTGATTTGAACTCCACAGTAGGCTTCATGCTCTCCAAAGACAAATCAAATAGAGCCAGAGCGGACGCGGACCTGGCTTCGGCCCTGACGCGGCTGCTCCCACAGAAGAAGATCCAGGCCAGGGATTCCGTTTCAAGTAAGCCGTTCAACTTATTTGGTTTTGCTGCCACCACCATCGCTATCACGATTTTACTGATTGCGGGGAGCTTCATTTTGAATTCACAGTACTCCCAGGAGCGACAAAAGACCGACCGACCGATTACAGCAAACATTCTTAAACGCTATATAAAAGACAAAGACATAAAGACGCTTGATCTGAGGACACTCAATATTTCAGACGAGGATATCGCTACACTCAAAGATCTGCGATTCTTAGAAAGTCTTTCACTGAGCGGGAAGAACATTACGGTAAAGGGTCTCGAAGAATTACTGAGACTGCCTTCCATAAAAGAAATCCGGCTTCAGAAAGCCAAAAA
>JAUIJG010000033.1 GCA_030431355.1 bacterium | reverse complement strand
CTCAGCCTTAAGAGTATTGCCGCATCCGGTAAAATCCTGATAGGCGTGGGTCTCCGGCGCAAGGATATAGTATGAATTGTTGTCTATCCCCCTCAAAGAGAGAATCGGTCCATTTCGATCATTTTCAGCGGTATGATTGAACACCACATCCAGTATCACCTCTATCCCTTCTCGATGCAGCGCTTTCACCATGTCTCTAAACTCATCTAGAGCGTTGGTCCGAACCGAACTATACTGTTGATGAGGAGCAAAAAATGAGATAGGACTGTATCCCCAGTAATTTGAAAGCCCGTCGGGAGCATCCTGGGAATCGAATTGCTGCACCGGCATCAACTCCAGGGTGGTGACACCCAACTCCTTCAAGTATGGAATTTTTTCAACTAGACCGCTGTAAGTCCCTCTCTTAGCAACATCCACTCCGGAACTGGGATGTTTGGTAAAACCACCCACGTGAGTTTCATAGATAACCGTGTGAGAGAAAGGAATTCTCGGCCGGACATCTCCTTCCCAATCATAATCGAAGGGTTTAACAACCATTCCCTTCAATGCACCGGTGGGATGACCATACCGGGAGGCTTCTTTTCTGTCGTAATGCTTGAAGCCGGTGACGAACTTGGCGTATGGATCTAGGAGCACCTTACTTTCATCAAAGAAGTGTCCTTGCTCCGGACGAAATTCGCCATGGGCTCTCCATCCGTACAACTGCCCGGCTCTGGCACCATGAACAAAAACATGCCAGTAATGATAGGTCCGATTTTGCTCAGCATTGAGACAGAATGTCTGGCTCGGCTTAAGGTCATCCTCGTGATCATAGAAAAGCAGATCAAATGACGATGCGCTTCGCGAATAAATACTAAAATTGACACCACCGTCTATCACAGTGGCCCCAAGCGGCGAAGTACTACCTTCGGAAGCTCTATATTGCATCAGACTACTGAGAACCGAACAACTAACAGGGGAACGAGCTTGGGAAATTCTAGCACTAATTTAACCGGTTAACTAAGAAGATATAATAGTTCCGGCAAATCCGACCTATGCATTCACCTGAACCAGAGAAGGCAATTCGTTGAACTATCGGGACGCTCAAAAACAAATTCTGGACGAACTAGTGAAAAAAAGTTGGGCTGGAGACAATCCCGCATCCAGCGTAGCTTTCAATAGCGATTTCAGCAAAGACGATAGACTTTGCCTCACTTTTTTGACCTTCTTGCCCGATAGAAAGAAAGAGATAATTGTCAGTTTAATCGATAGGCTAAAAGCCCCGATGAAAGATCACTATCTCTATCCGCCGGAGTCATTGCATATCACCATTCAAAATGTTCGTAGCGTCTCGGAAAAGCCGAACTTCACCACCGATGATATTAAAATAGCCAGGGAAACTTTCGCCAGAACCCTCAATGAGTTCGAGCAGGAGAAGCTATCTCTTCAATTCGAGCTCAAGGGCCTGCTCCTTCTACCAGGTAGCTTAAGCATAGTAGCTTACGCGGATGAACACTATCCCGAATTCATTCTTCGTCTCCGAAAGAATTTGTCTTTAGCCGGAGTAGAAGACAATAAGAAATACATATCCGACAAAATTGTGTTTGGCAATTGCACCATAGCCAGATTCAGTCGAGAACTCGACCAAAATTTAATAGATCTGATTAATTCGGAAAACCGCTTCGAAGCAGGCTTTTTCAATACTCAAAGTATCCACCTGGTAACGACAAATGCGGTATGTCATCCACTCTATACGAAAGTAAGAGAGACTTTCGAACTAAAAAGCACTGAGAATCCAGCTCAATAAACAGGCTGGCTCCAACACCGGAATCAGCATCGCCGGTGGTGCTGAAACCACCCCGCCAGCGAGGCACCCAACAAAATCAAGTATTAACTTTTCAGCCTTAATTGCAAAAGAAATGCTGATTCCTATTGCCTTTTCTGCCAGGGTTCGCCAAAGTATAGAGGGTTCTTAAGAGGTAGCCATGGCCAGGATTGCAATAGATATGGATGAAGTCATAGCAGACGCTCTGGGCGGTTTGCTTGACTACTATAACAAAGAATGCGGCACCGAAGTCACACCGGATGACTTGACCGGCAAAAAGCTAAACGAGCACCTGACCGAGAAAGATCTGCGCATAATCGAAGATGCCCTGGCCCTGGAAGAGTTCTGGCTCGATTTGAAGGTGATAGAGGGTTCCCAGGAGGTTATTGAAAGGCTTTCGGAGGATCATGAGATTTTCATTTCCACCGCGGCCATGGAAGTACCTGTGTCACTGAGACCTAAATTCCATTGGCTCCAGGAGCACTTCCCATTCATACACCACCTCAATTACATCTTCTGCGGTCATAAGTACATCGTCAGAGCCGATTACCTGATTGACGACAACCCCAGACATTTTAAAACTTTCGAAGGTCAGGGATTACTTTTCGATTCGCCCCACAACAGGCTGGTAGAAGGCTATCCCAGGGCTCGCTCCTGGCACGAAGTGGAAGAGTTGATTTGTGAATTGGAAGCAAGAAATGCTTCCAACGGCAATGTGAACAAAGTCCAGGCCTGACTTGCCCCTGAAGAATTAATCCTTGAATTTTAAAGAATTTCAAATCCTCGAATCCTATTCCTGGCAAGGATTTTAAGATGGTTTTCCAGTTCTCTCAAATCGGCTCCCTGTCGGTCTTCGCCGATAAATATCCCCCAAAAGGGGTATAGAATTCGAAGACCGATGGTATCCAATTTGAGAACTACCAGAATAAGGCTTTAGTATGAAATTCCAGAAAACCAGTCAAAGCGGTAAGAGCACAAAGAGTAAGGCTATAACCGAGACCTCCGCCCTGCCCATATTGAGCCAGGAGATGAGGACCGGTTTGGAGGACAATTCTTTTGCCTCCTCAACCCCCGACGCCATTAATCTCAAAGGACTCCGGGAACTTGCCGACAAAGCAACCAGAAGAGAGAACTGGGCAGATGTTGAAGTTCAAGAGATGGACAGACTCTTTGATAAAGTAGAAGAGCACCTGGAAGATGAAGATCTGAAGAAGGTTGAACTACCCTTGCTAAAACTACTCAAATTGGTGACCTCTTTTGAGAACCAGTGCCACGAGCTTACCTGGGAGATATGTGAGATCCTGGCAAATATCTACAACCGGGTAGGAAACCACGAGAAGTGCCTGACCATGCTGGCCCAGTCCCTGACTCTCAAAAAGCATCTGCTTCCCGAGACTGACCCGGGCTATATACTCACTCTGATTAAGAACGCAAATTGCCTGAAAGAGCTAGGTGAAACCGAAGATGCCAGCGAACTCTACAAGCAAGCCCGCGAGTGCAAAGCTGAAAGCGCCCGGGGACACTAGGCACCATATATAGAACTAGTTAGACTTTCCAGGGGAAACTTCCTGGGCAAATAAGCTAAGATCAAGAATCCTATTTCAACGGATTGAAATTTCACACGCCTTGATTTTCATAGACAAAGAGACCAAACAAGACCCAGTCAAGCGATGGAATCTGCCGGACCGAATTTTTTTCGCGGCCGGGGCCTGCCATATACTGGCCTACACTTTTCTTATGACCTATCCCGAGCATAATTTCCAGGCTTACTGGATAAAACCTGGAGCCGGGATGAGCGGCAATCATATATTCGTAAGCGATGGCCGGCTGGCCTTCGACTACGATGGGCTCAAAATGTTGCCCGACTTTCTGGCAGTCGTGGAAGAATCAATGAAATCCCATTACGAGAACTGGACCTATGAGCTGGTCATGCTTCCCCAGGAGGTGCTTGTATCCGGTCCATTGTCTCGTCAATACGAAGGGCTCTGGCTAAGAGAACCAGGCCAGTTTTTGAAAGATCCACTGCCAAGAGCTATGGTCTATATGAATTCCATTTTTACTGAAGACAAAATACGTGATTACCAAGATTTCAATAAGATACCCTTGTAGTTAGTAGATCCTATAGCGGAATCATGGAGAAAGAGCGTGCCAGACCTGAAACAAGAAAACGAGTTAGCAATGGCCGTGGCCAGAGTCATGGAGAAAGACGACGCTTTTAGCAAAATGCTCGGCATGCAACTGAAAGACACAGCTCCGGGAGAAGCCACGGTCACCCTTGAGATAACCGACAAACTTGTGAATGGACATGGTATTTGCCATGGTGGCGTAATGTTCAGCCTTGCCGATACCGCATTTGCTTACGCATGCAACTCAAGGAACCATAAAACAGTGGCGCTGAATTGCTCTATCTCCTTTTTAAGCCCGGTTAAAATCGGCGAGCATATAAAAGCGATCGCAACTGAACAGAGCCTTAAAGGAAGAACCGGCATATACGATGTCGTAGTACTAAATGACAGAAACGAAAAAATAGCGCTCTTCCGAGGCACATCCTATAGAATGAAGGAGCCTGTAATCAGTTAGGACAGGCTAGATCGTTCAATGTCCAATCAAACGGCTCGTAGATAACGCGAATATCATCGTCAGCTTTACCCATCGCTTCAATCTTCGCTTTCAACTCTGGTGTGCCTTTCTTCTTAAGGTAGGCAACGATTATTTGATCATCGGTAGGAGGCGGAAATGCTTTTCCAAGGCCCACTGATTTGGCGAAATCCAGCGGAAACCAACGAAAAAGCTGGGGCACATAAACGATACCTTCAGCAGTATCAACCCGCACATTCTTGTCTGAACCAAGATACTCACGAGCTTTTCTGTCTAACCAGCGATCCAAACCTGGAGCGGAGTA
Organism: bacterium; assembly: GCA_030431355.1. The sequence continues at coordinate 15,959 of JAUIJG010000033.1, read as the reverse complement.
GGCAACCCTCTAGGATCCCGAAAATCTCTTCTCAATAGATTGTGCTCGATCTGCGCCAGGCTGGCCTTCTTGCCACCGATGGTAATGAAATTGTCTTCCCAGAATCCATCTATTTGCCGAATGCTATCTTTCGGATAATAGTCTTTTTTCCCTTGTATAGGGTACTTTTCCAGAACCAGATATATAGTGGGTGCGTTATAAGCGTTCAACCAGAGCGCTTTCTTTTCACCTTCGGAAAACTTTGAATATTCTTCCGGGCCAACAGCCTTCAATTCGTCGATATATCGCTTTAAGTTTGCCGGACTCTTTTTCCATTCACCATAGTCAACCTGCGACATTCCCACATACTTTTGCAGCTCGGCAGTGAAGGCAGTATGGCGATGATCAAAAGCAGATGAAGGCAAAATCGAAAGCGCCCAAACCATCGCAAGAAGGAAAACCCTCCCCAAAACTGCTTTTTCTCGAATTTGAACAGACGGTCTTTTCATATCAATCGTTTCATTCGCTGGCAGGCAGAGAAGAATGCGAACCATCACATCTGGGCTCGTTATTAGTGTGCTTGCAGGCACAAAGTGCCATTTTAGTCTCGGTCTCCAGGGTGAATCGGTGGGGTTGGAATTCAGTTCCAGCGTGGGAACCATCACACATCGGCTGTTTAGCCGAATGTCCACAAGAGCACCAGGCATAGTTTCCTGGAGCCAGAGTGACAATACAGGGCTTTCTATCTACGATTTTCTTTTCTGCCATATCAAGGTCCTCGCCGGTCAGCTTCATACCTGCTAAAATTTACTCACTAGTCAGATTAACCTATTGGCAGGCTCAATTGTAATAATGCTGAATGAGATCTTGCCCCTTTCTACAAATTTTCGAAAGAAGAGGTTACCTGAAACCCAAATAACTGCCTACATTGACTTCGGTCTGAAGAACTTCTCTACCTTCTTCGGCTCATATACAGGTGTTGAACAAATTCCATTGCCGCAGGAAAAGGCGGCAGGTTTACTCAGCGTGGGATATTCTATCTCCGTATTGGGCAATACGCCTTCCTTAGAATCGTACCACTCCACTCTCCGGTAAATTGCCGGTCCACTAAGCGCCGCTTGAAAGAGAGCAAGAGCACCAGAGTCTGTTTTCGAACCGACTACAGTCACATGGAGAGGGTCTCGAGCCAACTCCCAATCAGCCAACAATGGCCCGGCCACTAGAATCTTACGCCTTTTAGCCACCTCCGGAGTGGCAAGGTAGCGCATCGCCCTCAGAGCCATACCTTTAGCATTAGCCCTGCCGCTATAGTGATACAAGAGATTTGCAAAACGAGCCAACATCACGTTTTCATCAGGAAGAGGCACAGGTCTTGCCACTTTGCTGCTGCGCAAATCAGCGGTTACATAGCCGGCATTGTTCATGCCATCCTGGCTGCTGCCAATGCTGGCAGAGGCAAAATGCCCTTGAATAAAAGAAACACTCTGCTCGGCTCTCTTCAACCATGCTCTGTCGGCGGTGGCGGAATAAAGACTCAAGAAAGCCCGCCCCATAGCCAGGGTATCTCCCAGGTAAGGTCCGGACTTATCATTCGCGTCATGGCGAAAGCCACCATCATTAATGCTTCGATTGGCAATTATCCAGTTAGCCGCTTTTAGCGCATCATCCAGATACTTTTTATCTCCGGTGACCATATAAAGGTTGGCCAGGGCATTTATAGCCCATCCGTTTTCCCTGGCGTATATGTGCTTATCTACCCTGGGAACTCCCCTGGCAAGACGTTCTTTGTCGCTCAGATCAAAAAATCCGGCGCTGTGCTTTCCTGGCTCAAGATCGGCATCCTGACTTGTGTAATAGGCACCTTCCGGTGAACGCAAAAATCTGTTTAGATATCCCGCTATACTCTTTGCCGCATCGAGATAGCTCTTTTTGCCGTAAAGACTGTAACCCAACGAATAAATTCTGATGTTCTCCGCCTGCATCTGCATTATCTTCTCAAAATGGGGATGTTTCCAATCACCATCGGTGGAATACTGATAAATCCCTCCCCAGACTGGGTCGAGTAGATTGAGCTGGTTATCGAGAGTCTTGACGGCCCTGGACTCAGATTCCTTGTCTCCGTCGAGCCCAAGTTCCATGGCATACTCGACGCTATCCCAGTCAAGGAATTTATGGAACCTGCCCCAGGCACCATTTTTAGTATCATATCCATCCACATGGCGGCTGGTGAGCTCTTTCTTCAGTTCCTTTGAGAGAGCCCCTTTCCTGCTGTAGGCAATCCTTGGCGGTGCCTTCTCCTCCGGACTTGGATCTTTGATTATGGCTTTAAGAAGGCGCAGCATTCTCTCCGGTCTAATGTAGCCGGAGCGCTTCACGATCTCTTCTCCCTTACCATTAAAAACTATGGTAGCCGGCCAGCCATAGTCTTCATACTTATGACTGAGATCCGGTCTGGCGTCTTGATCCACCTTTACCGGAATAAACTTCTTCTCTATCAGTTCAACAATGAGCGGATTTGAATAGGTCTCTTTGTCCATCACGTGGCACCAGTGACACCAGACCGCTTCCAGATCAAGGAGAATGAACTTATTGTCTCTTCTCGCCTCTTCGAAAAGGGCATCGCTGAACTGTCGCCACTTCAACTTCTTAGCTGTCGATCTCTTTGTACTCGCTCCCCTGGCGGCACCCGAGACAGATTTACCTGTCACTTTCTGGCTGACAGGCAACTTGCTTCTTTGAGAACTCTTGTCCTGCATTGAACCAGCCGCCAGAAGATCTTCCGTGGCTTTATAAACAAAAGCGTGCACCGGTCGGCTCTTCTCCTGGGCTGCTCCGGCGAGAGGATAAACCAACTCGGCGGCAACCAGAGTCAAGGACAGAGCTACCAGGAGTGAACTACTCAGATAAATGTAAATGGATTTCTTCACCGGCCGGACCTCATCTCAATAAGGAAAGGGATAGAGTTTCCGCATAAAATCTGAGTATACGAAATCTGGCAGGATTTAACCTGAAAAGGTCAATTCCTGCCAGTTCTCAATTTACATTTTTAATACCGGACGGCTCATCTCAGCCGATTGAGACATCTGTAAGTACTAGCTGTGAATACCGAATTGCTGAAAGTCCTTGAAAGATAGCTGAGTATCGAAAGCAGCTTCAGCTCCTTCAAAGTCTCTGTGAGCCTCCCTGATCTCCTCAAAGCGCATCCAGATTGCCGCCAGAATAGTTTGCTCATGCTTATCTAAACTATTCTGCAGTGATTCCAGGACTTCATGGGTTGAAACAAGCTTGTCGCTGGGATTCGGTCTGAAGTCGAGTTTCTCGAAATTGGCGCATCCATAGTCCGATATCTGTTTTTCGGTTATCGAATCCACGTTGTTCAAAATGTGCATTACATTATAGGGACCGACAACTTTTAGCGAATCGACCAACTCTTGCTCCTTCGCATTCCTGGGAGCATTAATAATTCTAAGTAGATTGGTTCTTACGCTATTACCTTTCATCCTCTTGGACCTCACAAAAAAAAATCAACGTAAATAAAAGCATAGCAACACTTCTTGACATCCGTGCCTTCCTTCACATTTTATTTAAATCCCGGGGGGTTCAGGAGGGCAAAAATGACTAGAACCAGGCATATATAAAGGGTTCGGTGGGCAGAGAAATGCGATATAGAAGGAAGTGGAAAAAGACACCGCATATAATTCCTGCAAGACAAGAGTAAACGCGAGATTTGATAGTAGATTCACCGGAGTTACTTGTCACGACTTTTGCCCCCTTTCCCTTTCAGTTTCAACATAACCAGGTCGGCAACCGTTGCCGCTCATACCTTGCCGCCCCTGTCATTGAGATGTAATCCATCAACATATCCATCTACTGGTATTGTATTCACCACCGCAGACTCAATGCCAATCGATCTATACAAGTCACAACTTGCATGAACAGTGGATTCAAAGCCGGTTATTTCTCCTGTGGATAGCGCCGTCAGACATTTTGGATTAGGCATTACCTGCACCACCACGACTCTATCTCTTAAGGATTCAGGTATGACCGAGCGGATAGTCCTCTTCAATCCAGCCCAGGCACCTGGGTCCCGCACAGTGAATCGGTCTCGAATCAAATCAGTAAAGAACCCAAGACTTTTAGCCCCGGTCTCTTTCTCTAACTCATGCTCTTCAGATAGCCGCCAGCTTCGCGGCACAAAAGACATGGGACCGTAACTTTTACAGTATACAGGAGAGAAATAGGTATAACTAACTCGACTCCACAGGTCCCGGAAGTAGAGATAACTGTCCAGAAGACTGGCTAGTTTTAGTTCTGCCAGTTTCCCTTTGTTTGAACTTTCTACTTCCGCTTCCTCACTGGAGAAATAACTATCCCGCTGTTCATCGCGAAGCAGGTAGCCTTTCATCTTTCCATCAAGATAAATATAGTGATAAGGAGAGCTTGGTGTGCCGGCAGCCTGAGCCCTTGCCCCAAGCGTATTAGTGACTAAAATTACATCATCATACTGCCTGGACAAAGCTTCGAAGACATAATAACCACCATCCAACATGCCACCACCACGAAAAGCGAGATTGACCACAGTGGCATTTCCGCCCAAGCGCCTGGAGAGAGCTTCGGTCCAGAGCCCCTGTGCGTCCTGACCAAGCCCGTAGAAGACCGAATCACCAGCCACCACCACCAGTGCTTTACCCGGCTCCTTCCTCGACCTGGCCAAATTCAACATCTCGGAAAATGTAGGGTAAAACTGCCTCTCCACGGATATAGCCGGAGAGAATCTTTTAAAATTCACAAACAGATTCCGAGAGCTGAAAAAACATCCCAGCGCCGAAGCCAGAATAAAAGCCAGACCCATTGAGAGAAGAAATGTGAATGGACAGATTGCAGGCTTTCTCTCAAAAATTCTCACAGGCTTCTCCCCCAAAATAAGAGGGAGCATTTGAAAAAGGCATCCTGGGGATCATAGAAGAAGAGCAGCCAGCCGAATGAGACGAACAAAAAAGTAAGCAATACTTTCAGCAGGGGAAACCTGGCTAGAAATCGATAAAACATCTCTCCCGAGCCGAAAGGAGCCTTTCTATAGATAGCGCAAACAGCAAATCCGAAACCATGGTAGAGCCCCCAGAGCACGAAATGCCAGTGAGGTCCGTGCCATAGACCACAGAGGGCAAAAGCGACGGCAGCATTAAACAGGGTTCGTAGCTGACCACTACGACTACCGCCCAGAGGAATGTAGATATAGTCCCTGATCCAGCTGCTCAAAGAGATATGCCAGCGCTGCCAGAAATCACGAATATTTTCAGCGCAGTAGGGCCAGTTGAAATTAGCAGGAAGTGAAACGCCCATGATACGCGCCAATCCGATGGCGATATCCGAATAACCGGAGAAATCCATATAGATTCTGTAGCTCAAAGCAAGAAGAAAGAACCAGCGCCCGGCAAGAGACAACTCAACAAATCTATTGGAATATGCCTCGGTAAAAAGGGTGAGATTGTCGGCGACCACCAGCTTCTTAAAGAAGCCGACAGCTACAAGAAGAACCCCGGAAGCGACCAGTCGCCAATCAGTTCGACCCAGAGCTTCTTCCAGGGAAGGGAGGAACTGCTGATATCGCTTAATTGGCCCGGCAACAAGAGAAGGAAAGAAAATAGCAAAGGAGACGAATTTGAGGGGAGCCTCAATCGGACGACCACCTTTTAGAACTTCGTAGAGGTAATGGACAAACTCAAAGGTAAAGAAGCTAATCGCCAGCGGAGGACTGGCCGGCAAAGAACTGGAAGCGATAGAGGCAAGTTCGCGCCCCTGACCGCTAAAGAACAGTGAGACAATCTCCTCGGAGATGAAGAAAGTGTACTTATAAAAACATAGAGCCGCCACACAGAAAAAGATTGCCGACTGAATCAAAACTCTGTTGTTGCTCAAAGCGCAAAGATAAGTAACTGAGCCCAGGACAAAGATAGGAATGACCCCGGCCGGCCCGGCGAAGTGAAAGTGAAAAACGAGACAAAATAGTATTAGAAGATAGAAACGCAGGCGGGCTACAGGGATTGCCAGATAAAGAACCAGATACGGGATCACCGCACAAACAAACCAGTATGTGTTGAAGATCAAAAGCCCGTTCCTGATTTAATATTTTGGGCGCTTCCTCACCCAGCCAGTGATTCTACAGGGATGAGCACCGGGGCGCACTCCTTGACAGGAACGTGAAAAATGCCAGTGTCCGAGAAGATTGCCCCTGGACAGATGAAGCAGGGCGATAAGGTGGAATAAATTAAGAGGTAAGCGAAAGCTTCTGGAATCACAATAGCCCTATCTTCTCAAAAAGAGGATTTAGATACGTGAACGAGGAACTCTGGTCGGAATTTTACAATGAAGCTTGCAAGGCAATAAAAGAGAACGATCTCGACTATGCCGAGGCTAACTGGAGAAGGGCCTGGGCCCAGGTTAGAAACCTGGAGCGTACCGATGGTCGTTTACTTATGACCCTGGAGTACTTTACAGACTTACTCTGCCAGAAACAGAAGCTGGAGGAAGCTGAGCCACTGATGCTGGAGCTTCTGGAAGCGAAAGAGAACGTCTTCGGCAACCAGGACCTTAAGGTGGCGACCACTCACAACGCCCTGGCGGGGCTCTACTACTCGCGCCGGGACTTTGAAAAAGCAGAAGAGCACTGCGGCAAAGCCCTGGAGATAAACAAAGCCGAGTTGGGAGAGGATCACCCCGACGTGCTCTTGATCATGCAAAATCTAGCCATGCTCTTCCATGCCAGGGAAGCCTATGAAAAAGCAGAACCGCTCTATGAAGCCGCCATAAAATTGGCAGAAAAGCTGCATGGTCCGCACAGTACGCTTACCCTCAGCATAACCGAAAATTATATGGGACTATTGAAAGCCACAGGTCAAAAGAACAAGGCCAAGAAAGCCAAGAAGACCCTGGTTCTGCCTGTGCTTGATCGTCTCGTAAGATTGGTCGGAGAAGAGAAAGATCTTGTCGGCACTAATAAAGGATTCGCCGGCTCTACCCTGACAGGACTGAAACGAGATCCCCGAAAGTCCAATCAGTGCCTCTACCGAATCAAACCGCTTCCGGCTCCAGACCAGAAAGAATGAGGCTTAGTTCTCAGCTTTAGGTTTACGGGCGAAGACTTCGTCCCAGTCTATCCTTCCGGTGAATTGCATCATAACAAAGAGCGTCAGCACACAGAGAGTGGTTACGATCAATCCGGTGTAGTGCTCGAAGAAGAAAGTATAGGAAAAGAGCACAAGATAGACAAGCTGAGCCACAGCCACTTCGAAATAGGCAAACCAGCCCGGGACAACAAGTCGCATGTAGGAAGTGACAAGAAACACTGATACCACGGAGCAGATAGCAAACGCCAGTTCGATCGCCACATGATCAACAAGATAGGCGAGCAAAAGATGAAAGCTGAAAAATCCGGCTCCCATGAAAAAATAGTTCATCGGATGAATTTTGATACCCCGTACCGTCGCAATCATGAAAACAATAAAGAAGAAAAGAAACAGCGACACCGGGGCGAAGAATGTAATCTTACTGACCCAGGGACCGGGATTGAGCTTTTTCGGCAGATCCATGCCGACACTGTAGCCTGTGAGCAGATTATTGTAGTGCCAGTTAAGACTCCATCCGCTTGCCAGTTTATGCTTTTCGGAAGGAGAGATGCTTCCCTCGGGAAAGTCGATCCCGATAAAGTTAGTTTTCAAATCCAGGTTGAAGTCTTTCACCTGGGAGACACCGTTGCCGAAGAAATACTGCCACTTATCCTGCCCCTGGGAACGATAGGCAACCTTCACAGTTCGGGTTTCGCCGGGCTCAATACTGAGAGACTCTGTTATAGCACCACCCTGGGGACGAATGTTCTTTAGCTTCTTTCCACCAAAACTAAATTGAAAGTCATCATAAATAGCTTCCGATGTAGGTAGCGTGAAGGTACAAAACACCTCCTGCTTCTTCTGGGTGGGATTGGTCACTTTATAGAGACCGGCAAAATCCACTTTATAGGTGGAGTACCAGAGCAATCCTTTCCGTCGATAATCCAGACCGAGATCCACGTCGATATCGGATTGGTCGATGGGGAGATCAATATTCTCATAAACTGTCCGTACCCTTTCGACCTGCTTATCTCCGACCATTTCTTCCACAGTAACCTGCTTCGGCTCCTTGTAGAAGAAATAAGGAGCGTTCTGTCTATGAGCCTGGCCCCAGAGCTGGCCGACTCTCTCCTTCATGGCCATGTTCTGACTTTCGGTACGGATATTGATGGTAGTACCAAGTAGGAACCAGGCGAAAGCTGTACATAAGAAGATGATGGATATAGCTACTATGCGTTTGACCAAGACTAAGTCCTCAAAACTCCGGGGCACTCTTTTCATCTTAGAGTCCCGTTGTTAAGTGGTCTTACATCTACCGATCAGTTTGCAAATTGATTGTTAAATTCAATCAGCCTTGTTTTCCGGCTTCACTTCATTGAACCATATACGATACTGGTGAAATCCTCCGGAACTCTCTCCGGCTCGTTGGAAATAACCGCTCGGTCCTCTCTTATCTCTATGATAAAAGCGGAAGTGATCTGAGCCTTTCTCCATTGGTTCGCAAATAACTTTTCCAGCATGAGGGGGCATATAGCCTTTCCAGTTCTTCACCACCGCATCACCGAAAGTCATCTTTGATCTCTTGTTAGTGGGAATTTCCCACTTGAATCTCTTCTTCAGCGGATACAACTGCCAGTATGAGTACATGTACATCTGGTCATTGGTATACACGTTCCCTTTTATCCAGTCGGGCTTCTCCGGCTGCTTTTCGACAGAACCTTCTTTGGTCAGACCTTCTTGAGGACTCATCACGGCGCTCTGCTTCTTAAGATCAAGCTGATGATGCTGTTCCTCCAGGGAGATACCGCCTCTTAAAGAACGCCCCTGGACCGCATCTCCGAACCAGAGAGCAAGAGCAAGAACAAAAACAGTTAGAAAAGAAAATGTGATGCGCACTCAACAATCCACAGTTTATAAAAAATCTACAGAGGCAATTCTACAATTTCAAAATTGATATTGCTGCAATTCCACAAATATTTCATAAAGCAATCCGGCAATTGTAATAACAACCGTATTCGGTGCCGAATAAATCAAGTAGGCCAGAATCTTACCAGGTTTATGGTCGCAGCAAAAAAACTGATATGCTAAACAAATCCCAAATCCAATCTCTAAAAAAAACAATGAATCGCAAACTTCAAAAGACTTACTCCCTAGCCCTTGCAGGAATCAGCTTTCTTACTCTGGTCTCCGCAGAGGGCTGGGCGGCTCCGTCGAAGAGCGCAATCACAAAAAAGACAGCACCTAAAAGCGTGAGCGAAGATGAATTCATGACGGCTTTGCAAGACAGAATATCGAACACTCCCAACAACATAAAAGTAGCAAAAGACACCAGCGTCGTTGTGCTTATTAAAATAGCCGGAAACGGAAATCTGGAAGCGGTAGAGGTCAAGCAATCCTCCGGAAGAGATGATCTGGACCAGGAGTCTCTTAAAAGAGTAAAACAAGCCGCGCCTTTCGGACCTATGCCGGAGGCTTTCAAAACCGGACTCAATCTCACTTACACCTTTCAATTTCAAGCCCCCCTGGGCAACCAGGCGGGAGCAATAGATACAGGACCATATATGGAAAAGCTCTCCGTAAAAGTCGGCCAGCTCTGGAGCGCCCCCGATGTGTCCCGGGATTGCCAGGTAACCGTTCACTTTCTCCTGGACAAAAGCGGCGCTCTAAAATCAGCCAGCATCAGCAAAAAGTCCGGATTTGAAGAAGTCGATCAAAGAGCTCTGGAAGTAGTGCGACGGGCAGCGCCCTTCGGACCACTTCCCGAGGGTCTTGCCAGTCTGCCGGTTAACTACATGTTCTCCGCCGGTCCGGCCAAAGGGAGCGCAAGAGAATATAAGTTCAACGGGGTTCCCATTGAAAAAGGGGGATGGCAAGTAACTAGAAGCGGAAGCACCTTGAAGCCCCTGGAGGTCAGCAAGAAGACTGAGAACAAGCTTCAAGCCCAAAAGTGGAAAGTGGAAGACGAGATAAGCGAACTTCAAGGACGGCTAGAAAAGGCTAAGACCGAAGAGAACAAAGCGGAAATCCTGATTACAATCGGCCGCAACTATCGCAAAATTAATGACTATGAAAACGCTACCCGGGCATTTGAAAAAGCCTCCACCATTTATAAAAGCGAGAATTCGGCCAATGAAGCCGTCTTGAAAGCGGAACTCGCAGAAGCCTATGCCAGAAAAGGAGATAACCAGACAGCCCTCAGCCTCTTCGAGAAAGCAAGCTCCACCCTGAGGGAGAAGCCCCAGGAGAACAAAGAAGAGCTAAAGAAAGTTTTGACCGAATATGCCAGGACTTTGTACAGGGTTAAGAACACGGAGAAAGCAGACAAACTCTACGCTGAAATACGCAGTCTGAAATAAATCTCCGGCTAAACTTACTCCAATAGGGTTATAATTGCCCACCTATTTTTAACAGACATATCACTATCTTCGCTCCAGGAGGAGACTCCCACCGTGAACAACTTTCTCTCCACAGCACTGAGTCTTGGATTGGCCATCGGCACAACCGTAAGTCTCTCGATCTGCCAGCCCTTACATTGCGGGGCTCAGGAGCTGCGCCCGGCCCTCCCTGAAACTGAAGAGGCAAAAGTCAATCCGTTGCCCGAAGAGATAGTTCACCCTGAGGCCAAAAATCGAAACACGCAAGCTGCGCCCGAAACAAAGCACAGCTTCAGACAAGATCATGGAGTTGTCACCGACACAGCAAAAGTAGTCGGTAAAGGCGTCGGGGCAGTCGGCAAAGGTGCCGTTGAAGGCGCGGAAGTGGTTGGCAAAGGAGCGGAGAAAGTAGGAAAAGGCGCCGTGGTAGGCATTGAGAAGGTCGGCAAAGGCGCTGTGGTCGGCGTGGAAGCCGTGGGCAAAGGCGCCGGCAAGGTCGGCAAAGGCGCCGTGGTCGGCGTGGAAGCCGTGGGCAAAGGCGCCGGCAAAGTCGGCAAAGGTGCCGTGGTCGGTGTGGAAGCTGTGGGCAAAGGCGCCGGCAAAGTCGGTAAAGGTGCCGTGGCTGGAGTTGGCATAGTAGGCAAAGGCGCAGTAGAAGGTGTCGAGAAAGTCGGAAAAGGCGCAGCGGTCGGTGTTGAGGCTGTAGGCAAAGGCGCCGGCAAAGTCGGCAAGGGTGCTGTGGTCGGCGTGGAAAAAGTAGGAAAAGGCGCCGTGGTGGGAGTCGAAACAGTAGGCAAAGGCGCTGTTGAAGGCGTGGAGAAGCTGGGCAAAGGCCTGGTGGACGGCATCAAGCGTATAGGTGGAAACAGCCCCAAACCACAATCAACCCTCCCAAATCCAAGCGCTAGAAGAGGCTTGACCAATGGCTTGAGCCAGAGCGCTCCTCCGGTCACAAACAAGGCTCCTTCCCTGGAGAAAGCCCGGGGCTGGAACGACTGAGCCGCAAGAATTTCCATTCAGTCCTGAATAGAAATCGGAGTGTCACGTTGCGGTTGCACCGGCATGTTAGTCTTCTTGTATCCTTGAAGAAATAACCCTTGCACAGATAGCTTACAGATTCTCTATGGACTCACTTGAAACAAACTCCGAAGCCCCTCAAAAGGTAGCAGACAGCTCATCTTTTGTGGAATTTGACGCGCTAGGGGTTGGTGAACCGAACCGGGATATGTTCGCACCGGTAAAAGAGAAGGGAACTTCAGACTTCCAGGAGTTCGACCTTGATCCGCGTGGGTCAGAAGAGTTTATTATTCCTCCTATAGATAATGAAAGATTCAATCTTACGATCAAGTCGGATACTCTTCCTGTATTACTCTTTGAAAACGAAGATGGCGGTAGAGAGAGGGAGCAAGAACGCGCCCCGGAAGTTAGAACCGATGACAGAATCAAAACCGATCGCCCCCGCGAAACAGGTGACAGGCTGACCGACACGATTAACTCCATCGCCAATATTCCAGAGAGACATGAACAGATGGTAGTGGTAACCACCCCATCCAAGGGAAGCACCACAGGCTATTTGCGAGTATACAATCGAAATGGAGAACAGGGCTGGGTAGACAGCGGAGACAGAATTCCGATCAACGTTGGTCGAAACGGCTTAAACTGGTCGGTGGCGGACGGTGATCTGCTCCAGAACTCAGATATTAGAGATACAAGAAAAAGAGAAGGCGATGGAACCGGACCAATCGGTCTGTTTACCATAGAAGGCGCGTTCGGCTTGAAGAGCAAAAATGGAATAGCCGATCAACTCAATGGCTATGGCGCGAACCCCGGCGATATCCTGCCTTATCGGCAGATTGTGCCGGGCTCCCAGTGGGTGAGCACTCGTGGGAACTATAATCGCTGGATCGACGGAGGCAGTCATTCAGTCAAGGAAGATCTCCATAAAATAGCCCGGGCAGGTCTTTATGAATATGGTCTCGTGCTAGGTTACAACGGTGCGGACATGTTCGATGGTCAATCGTCCACAGGATATCCGATAAAACAAGCCGAATATAAAGGTGGCAGCGCCATTTTTGCCCATGTGGAAAGGGGTCCAGGTCGCCCGACAGCCGGCTGTACATCGATGTCTCGGGAGAATATGATCCGTTTGATTGCAACCCTGGAAAGATCAAAGAATCCTTTGTGGCTGCAGATTCCAGAGTCGGAGCTGGGCAAGCTTGAAAATCGTTCGTTTCAATTCTAGTAAATCGACCTAGATATCATATATAACACCATATTAAGAAGAAGGGCATGGTGGCGGTATTGTATCCGATTGCTTAATAAAGTATTGCCAGGTCAAAAAACCGGCCGTAACCTAGTGCCATGACAGTCGAAATTGCGCTTCGCTGCCGATTACAGCAAAAGGGACATCAACACTCGAATGGCATGACTGCAATCGAAGACCATATCTAGAAAAAGACAGATTCCCGAACAAAGATAATGCCTGTAATCTTATTATCAGGAGACACTATATATGATGGAATACAAAGTCAAAACGAAGCCAGCATCCACAGAATATCGCCTGGCCAGCCGTATTGATCAACGCACTAAGCTTGTAATAACCGATGTCGATGGAACCCTTGCCTCATTCTTCGACTACTTCGTACCGGCTCTTCGGGATTTCCTCAGACATATGAGCCAGGAAGTCAAAACTCCGCTTTCCGAACTGGCCGAAGACATAGGTCGCGTCATAGAAAGACATGGCACCCATGAGTATCCCTGGCTTCTGGAAGAGACAGGATTCGCCTGGAAACACTTTAAAGACTCACCGGATGAGTTTACTCGCGACTTCGTCAAACCATTCTGGAAAGCTATGGACGAAAATAGAGAAAAGTATCTGCGTCCATTCCCGGAGGTGATAAGCACCCTTGAAGAGCTTAAGTCAAAAGGCATAAAAGTGGTGGCACTGAGCGACGCTCCGGACTATATGGCCCGTATTCGTAACAAGCAAGTATTCGATGGACTTCTAGACGCAGTCTACGCGCTTGAGACTGAAGAGCCCCCCGAAGACGCTGTCTGGAAACCGATCACACTGAAACACGGCAGAGAACGACTTGCGGATCTTAAGAAGAGCACTGACAATCTCAAAACCAGACTTTGTGTACTTCCCAAAAGCTATGAGAAGCCATGTCCTTCAGGACTTGATCTAGTGCTAAAAGACTTCGAAGTCTATCCCTACGAAACTCTTTTCATCGGAGATAGTCTCAAAAAAGACGGACTGGTTGCGGCATCGAGAGGGATAAGATTCATCTGGGCCCATTACGGCAGTCATCTTCCAGCCGAATATGAAGAGCTTGTTCACACAGCCCTCAAGCCGGTTGAAAAGGCAACGGAAGAAGAAACTTCCCCGACTGAAGAGAACAAACAACCTCCAATAGTGGAAGCGATTGCTGCTCGTTATGACGAACTACTGAATCACGTCTAGTCTTTTGTTAGAGCTAGCTTCAACTTAAAGGCCATCTTTCCTAAAAGAAGGCCGGAGCCCAAAAGCAAATTGAGTACAATGAACGCGGCAAATGCCGAATAGAGAGAGCCCGGTTCGATTAGAAATAGACCGGCCCAGGTATTTGCCACGAACACCTCTCCCACAAAGACAGCGGGCATCAAAAGAAATGCCCATCCCAGGGGAAGCCAGGTCAAAATCAACACAGAGATCTGAGTTGTGGACTTGGCTTTACCGAACAGAAAAGCAACAAAAACACCGCTTAAGACAATCACCATCAATGGAGCAAGATGTAGAGACGGCGAAATTTCAAAGGTGCCTCCGGAGAAAATCGCTTGTATCAGCGGAGCGACAACCAATATCGATGACAGAAGAAGAAGAACTCTTCGACAAAGGTAGACTGGCGAAATAGCCGCAGCATCATCCATGGCACCGGCCAGCAGCTGGTGATAGTATTGACAGTAGTGCCAGCTCACAACAGAGAGCGCCGCGCTTCCACCGAACCAGAGAAAAGCTCGGACCGTAAAATCGGGCAACAAAACAGGATTTTGAGGCCAGAGACCGAGCATATAAGCGACAAGAAAGATCAATAAGAATAAGCCGAAAACAATATCGAAGGCTTTGCCACCCTGACGGGCAATCTTCTCTCCGGCAAGAACGGAGGTAAATATGCAGGGCAGAACAAAAACAAAGGTGAAGTTACGCAAAAGAAAAACATTGGTCTCTGAATATGCCCCTAAACGTTCTCCAACGATAAGGAACAATCCGGCGAAAAGGAAACTGCCACCAGTGGCAGCGATCAGGGACCACAATGCCCCTATCGGCAAAGCCAGTGGAGACCAAAAGTCTGAATCTTTCAAAGAACTTTTCTCAACTGCTAGACAATTAACGTCCCATAGCTGAAGCTATGCTGCTTGCCAGAGAGGAAGCAACATCCGGGACATGAGTTTTAGCGAAAACATCATATACGGTACCACCAGTCTTTCTAGTAAACGCTTTAACACGATACTTCTTGCTTTCTTGCTGCCAGACTCGCTTGCCGCTATCTGCATCAACCAGCTTGGTAGTAATAACCATCTCATACACATCTTTGAGAACTGTGTTGCCATCAAATTCTACTCGCTCTATAGTTCCAGTTACCAGGTACTTGGCTCCAAGAGCTTTTGCCAGTTTTTCGTTCTGCTCGGCACCGGCATCCGGAGTACTTGCGGAAAGCGCCTTGTCAAGCTCACTCTTAAGCAATACTTTCTTCCCGACCAGCTCACGAAGTTGCTGAATCAACTTCTCTTGAAGCAATACATTCAACTTTGTCAGCTCACCCTTGGTTGGAGGGGCGACCTTGTTCTTAATCTTCCAGATCTCATCCGCGTCCACATCAACAATTTGTGGTCCGGCAAAGCGCATAACAGCTACATTTCCACCATCGGCGCAATATGCTTCTCCGCAAAAGAGGAAAACCATTGCAGCCAGGCAGTACACCGCCGGTAGTATTGAGAAAGATCGAATTTTATGCATTGCAGCACCGCTCCTTGCCATTGTGTCGGACAATTATACCTCTTATTTATATGGCACGGATGACCACTTTGAAAGCCGGAATGGAGATAACAGCTCCATGGTTCTGCTCAGGATATGAAATAATATCCCGGATCGCCATAGCGCTGAGCGTACTTTCAAACCAAGGGATAATCGAAACCATGTCCAGACAAATCATATCTTCGGCTTCACCCTATGAAGACCAGATCGGCTTCTCCAGGGCGGTTCGCTCGGGCAATTTTATAGCAGTATCCGGTACGGCTCCTATAGCGGAAGACGGCAAGACCGCTGCCCACGGAGACGCATACGGACAGACGTTGAGATGCCTGGAGATTATCAAAGCCGCCATAGAAGAGGCCGGCGGTAAGATAGAAGACGTTATCCGAACGAGGGTCTATCTATCCGACATCAACCGCTGGAAAGAATGCAGCCAGGCCCATGGAGAGATATTCGGAGAGATAAAACCGGCAAGCACCATGGTCGAAG
>JAUIJG010000032.1 GCA_030431355.1 bacterium | reverse complement strand
CAAAGATGAGAGAGCCACTCTCGGTCTCAAAACCTCCACCGCTGCCAAGAAAGATCAGGATATAGACAATCTGGCTAAAGCGGCCAACGACTCTTTCAAAGCCGGCAATTTTGATGATGCCATAGCCAAGTACATGCAGCTGGTTAAGATCGATCCTAAAGACGCGGCGACTCACTTCAACTTAGGTGCCGCCTACGAAGCTAAAAAAGATATCGAATCAGCCATCTCCGAATACAGGCTGGCAGTCAGCATCGACAAGACTAACAAGAACTATGCCATCGCCCTTGATGACGCCATGGGTTCGAAAGCGGAGCCTATCATCAAAAAAGCGGTGGCTGCCCACGAAGCTAAAAAGTACGCCGAGGCTATCGATCTATATAAACAAGCCCTGGCAATTCGTCCTAAGAATGACGAACTCTGGTACAACCTTGCCTCGGCTCAGTACTCCCTGGAGGACTACAGAGCGGCGGAAGCATCCTACGACAAGTCTTATAAGCTGGACCCCAAGGGTAGAGTGGATGACCTCTACTTCATCGGTAAGATTGAAGAACACTTCGGCAGCGGTGCCAACGCCCTTGCTAAATACAAACTCTATCTAACCAAGGCTCCGAGCGGTCAATATGCAGGAGTCACCAAAGAGAGAGTGGATGCCCTGGATAAGGACATAACCGCCACCCTCAAGATCAAATCCCAATCGGAGATCGCTCTGGAGAAATCTGCCGAAGATGCCTTCAATGCCGCGGTCGCTCTGCAAAAGTCCGGTCAGTATGATCAGGCCATAGCCAAATACAATGAAGCCATTAGTAAGAAGCCCCTGGCGGACTACATATACGGTCTTGGAACCTGCTTCCAGGCTAAGAAAGATTATGCCAACGCCCGCTTAAACTACAACAAAGCAATCGGCATGGACGCTAGTAACAAAGCCTACAAAGAGGCTCTCGCTAGCGCCAACGAAGAAGAGGCCGGTCCTATCGTTTCTCAAGCCTACGAAAAGCAGAAAGCCGGTGACAACGCCGATGCCATCACCCTTTATCAACAGGCGATCAAGCTTATCCCGGATAACGCTTCCGTGTGGACGAACCTGGGTACAGCCCAACAGTCCTCCGACAATTTCCAGCAAGCCCGGGTCTCCTATCAGAAGGCTTATGACCTGGACAAGAAAGGAGCTGTCGGTAGTCTCTATCTCATGGGTGCCATCGACGAAAACTTCAACAAGGGTATGCAGGCCCTGGGTCTCTATCAGCAGTATCTAAAAGCTGATCCCTCCGGTCCTTATGCCAGTCTCGCCAAAGATAGGGTGGCTGCCCTGACAAAGAATCCCAGTGACGTGGAGAAATTGCAGACTGCTTCCCAGCGCGCCGGCGCTGCCGAAGCGGCGGACGCTTACAACAAAGGGGTGGCTTTCCAGAAAGAGCAGAAGTATGACGAGGCCATCGCTCAGTTCCAGATTGCGGCCAAAGCGCAGCCCCAGGAGCCGACTTATCCTTATGCCATCGGTTATCTCTATCAAGCCAAGAATGATATTGATGATGCCATCACTTATTTCCGCAAAGCGATTAGCTTGAGTCAGGATAAGTCGCAGATTGCCGAGTATCAAAAGGTACTTGATGCTGCCATCGCTTCCAAAGCTGCTCCGTTCATTAATGATGGTAATACCAAATACGCCGCCAAAGACTATGCCGGTGCCATTGAAGCCTATGAACAGGCTCTCAAGGTTGACCCTGCCAACTCTGATGTTGACACCTTCCTCGGTGCTTCCTACCAATTCCTCGGTAATTTCCAGAAAGCTCGGGCTGCCTATATGGCTGGTTATTCCAAAGGCACTAAAGACTGTCTCTATTTTGTCGGTGCTTTAGATGAAAACGATGGCAACGCGGCCAAGGCAATTGGCACCTACCAGAAATATCTGGCAGAAGCTCCGAAGGGAGCTTATCGTTCCGGAGCCCAGGCGCGAATCGATGCGCTCAGAGCAAATCCTAAGGATGTGCAGAAGATAACAACCCAGGCCCAGATGGCCCAGAGTAAAGAGGCTCAAGATGCTTATGATGCCGCTGTCAAGCTGCAGCAGGAGCAGAAGTATGACGAAGCTATTGAGTCATACAAGAAAGCCATCGCCGTAAATGCCAATGAGCCGGCCTACTACTACGCCATGGGTACTGCCTACCAGGCTAACAATGACCTGGATAACGCCATCTCAAATTATGAAAAAGCGATGGGTCTTGATCCGGCCACCAAAGCATATAAAGAAGCTCTGGATGGCGCCAAGTCAGCCAAAGCATCTCCGCTGTTAGACTCGGCTTACAAAAAACAGACCACCGACCTTGGTGGCGGTAAGTATGACCTGCCTGGCGCAATCGCCGACTATAAGGCGGCGCTTCGTATATTCGATGATGCCGGTACCCATATGAACCTTGGTACGGCGCTCCAGGCAAACAATAATAACCAGGAAGCTCTGGCTGAATATACAAAAGCGATAAACATGGATAACAAGCTGGCGGATGCCTACTATTACCGGGGCACGATTTTCGAAGCCCAGGGCAACAAAGCCGCTGCTCGTAAAGACTATCAGCGCTATCTACAGCTTGCTCCGACAGGACCGAACGCGGCTGACGTGAAAGAGCGTATGAAAGGTCTGGGCCCGGCTACGACCCGTAAACGGCGCTAAAGTTCGGGATGAGGTCCTGATAGTATTGCTGCCTGGATTTCCTTTTGGACCAGGCTGCCTTGGGTCATACAACAATTTTGGTGTAAACACCCAGAATTCTTTGCCTGCTTAATTTCGGCACAGGGAAAACCCTGTGGAAAATAGGATATTGTTGATCCATAATCTTCTTGACAACAAGGGTTGTAAGAGCTGGCAATACTTCAGGCGCGGATTTTCTGTTGAGGGATCGAAGGATCGCGGGATCGAAGGATCGAAAGGTCGAAAGATCGAAAGATCATACAGATTCGCTTTACTGTGCCTGGGTGTTTTGAATATGGATGATGGTGCCTGGACGAAACTGGTACTGGCTTTTGCCTTCTGGGGGTTTTTATATGACTAGATTTGATTTTGTACTTTATTCTTGCGCCTTCTTTAGCGTCTCTATTGTCTCTTTCTGTATTTGCTTGCCGGCAAGCGCTGAAGGATTTACCGTGGACAAAGACGCCCTGGAGAAGGTGAAGCCCTATACGGCTCCCAGGAAGATTTATATTCTGGATGAATCACCGGTGGTTAAGGATATGCGTCGCCCTCCTGAGGTCCAGCGCAGATATCGCATAAACGTGCCGGCTCTGCCTGCGGCTGGAGAGGTTACCACTGACATAAATTTACCCGGGGGTTCCAGTGGTGCCGGTGGTGCTGATTACTCCGGAAACAGACCTGGAATGATTGTTGGTGATGGTTTGCCTCGGTCCGGATTCGAGTCGAATATGCATGCTCTTAAGCCGAACAGGAATTTGCCGGGTACGAAAATGGGAGTAATGCGCAGCGGTAGAGTGAAAGGAAGGATGAAAGGGCTGAAGGGAAATCCGGATGCTGGAAGAAGACCGGCAAACTTAAGGATCCGACCAACCGGCGGCGGAGCACCGGAGATTTTGAAATACGCAAGTAATTCTGGTGATACTGCCCATGGTTCTAACGCTTCCAGGGTCAAGACTGGAGTTCATGGTGAATTGAAAGGAAGGGGCGGTAAGGCAAATAGTGGCTCAGGCAGTATAAGAAAACATGAACTCCTGGATAAAACCGGTCATTGAGAAAGGAGAAGATAAACTGGATCAGGCTCAGTTTACGCTTGTGTCGTCGGAGTCTTCGGTGACGACTGAGTTGTCTCTGATATCGGCGTTGATTTTTTCGTTGTTCACATCCTCCGCCGATATTTTATCCTCTGCTTTTCTAGAGCTGTGATAGCGATATAGCGCCAGGGTTCCCATTAGGGCTAGTACTATTCCGACTATGCTGGCTATGATAGGAACCGGGATTCCGTTTGTCTTGATGCTGTCCAACCTCAGTGGCTCAATGGCAAGCCGTCCCACGGAGTAGAGACCTAGATAGACCATGAAACTTATGCCGGGAAAGTTGACCAGCTTTCTTGTCACGAAAGTGTAGAGGAATAAGAAAAGAAGCAGATCAAATACCGACTCATAGAGAAATGTCGGGTGGAAAAATTCATGGCTAATATATTTTTCCGGACGCATGTCCAGGGGAATGAATAGTTTTAATGGATAGTCGGCTCCGGCAGGCAAGCCGAAAGCTTCCGAGTTGAAGAAGTTGCCCCATCGTCCGATGCATTGTCCGATGGCGAGACCGACGCCTGCTATATCCATCCCTCTTAAAACCGGAAACTTGTTGTAATAAAGATAGAGCATTCCGAACAGGACACCGCCGATGATGCCTCCATGAATAGACATACCGCCTTTCCAGGTCATCAAGATTTCCTGGGGATGTACGGAAAAGTAGCTCCAGGATACCGCCACATAATAAAGCCGCGCCCCGAGGATGCCGCCGATGAATCCCAAGAGAGCGGCATTCACATATTTTTCTGAATCCAGTCCCAGTCTCTCGGTAAGCCTGGTGGCAAAGAAAGTTGCCGCCACAAAACCGAGGGCGATCATCAGTCCGTACCAGCGGATAGTAAGTGGGCCCAGGGTGAACAGAATAGGACCCGGTGATTGGAACATGTTTTTATATATCCCGGTGGTCTACAGGGATAACAATATAGCTCATTCTAGCTCTGTTTAATACGGAGCCTGGGAATTCGGATACTTGTCGCCGTAGACATCTTTGGGGGCACGGTTGAAGTTCCGCTTCTTATTAGCGGGCATCTTTGAATCATAGGTCTCGTCGTGGGGATCGTCTCCGTGCGGGTCGGGACCATGGGGATCGCCGCCATATTTCTGGGCGATCAAATTCGTGCCGTTCTTCAAGTCTTCTAACTGAAAGTTTTTGGAGGAAGTTTCGATGCTGTTTGTTTTGAAAGCTTGTTTAACTTCTAAAGCTTTTTTATTATCAATAATTTTATTGTCAACAGAAACAGCGCTTGCCGATGTCAGCAACACCGCTGTGGTCAGGATAAGGGTAAAACCAGGCATCTAAAACCTCCCTTGCAAAGATCATGCTTTGCCGTCAACGCCCATAAGTATAGTCACTTTCCTGACAAATTGCACGCTAAAATGATGATGTCGAGGAGGCGCGTATGGCTAAGACTAAATCACGCTGGGTCTGTCAAGAGTGCGGATACAGTTCGAACGGATTTCTTGGAAAGTGCACGGAGTGCCAGAGTTGGGGATCCATTGTTGAAGAAAAAGTGGTGGAATCCGGGAGTAAGTCCGGGTTTGGATCGCCAAGAAGCGGCTCCAATGAGCCGTCTTCGGATATGGCGCCGATTCAGCTGAGGGATATCGAATCCCCGGAGTCATCCAGGACGACCACCGGAATCGCAGATCTGGACGAGGTTTTGGGTGGCGGGTTGGTGCCCGGTTCAGTCACTCTCCTGGCTGGTGATCCCGGTATCGGTAAGTCTACTTTATTGTTACAGGTTGCTAAGAGCGCCAGTCAATACCAGAAGATTTTGTATGTTGCAGGAGAGGAGTCGGCCAATCAGGTTCGCATTCGCGCAAATAGGTTAGGCATGATCGACTCCGATGTATATATCGACGCGCGCCACAATGTGACCGAGATAAGCAAGCGCTTACTAGAATGGAAAGAAGGCGTGGCCATTGTTGATAGCATTCAATCTGTCTACCATCCCGACCTTTCCAGCGCGCCGGGCTCTGTGGGTCAAGTTAGAGAGTCGGCTCAAGAGATCATATCCGCAGCCAAAGCAGTAAACACCGCGGTTATTCTTGTCGGTCATGTCACCAAAGATGGTTCTATTGCCGGACCAAGAGTGCTGGAACATATGGTTGATGTGGTTCTACACTTTGAAGGAGATCGAGCCAGGCAGCTTCGTATTTTGAGAGCGGTGAAAAATAGATTCGGCTCCACCCAGGAAGCGGCGATATTTACCATGACCGACAAGGGTCTTGAGTCCGTGGATAACCCCAGCGCTCTACTACTTGGAGAGCGGCTCAATATTCTCGGTAAAAGACAGGCTCCTTCAGGAACTGCCGTAATTGCAAGCGGTGAAGGAAATAGGGTTCTCCTGCTCGAGGTACAAGCTCTGGCTTCCGGTACCAACTTTGCCGCACCGCGGAGGGTGTCAAACGGTTGGGACAATAACCGGCTTTTGCAGATAGCCGCTGTTTTAGAAAAGAAAGTAGGTATTGTTCTTTCTCGCTCCGACCTCTATGTCAATGTCGTCGGTGGGCTTGAAATCGACGATCCGGCAGGCGACCTTGGAGTGGCTGTGGCCATTGCCACATCAAGCCTCGATCGTTCAATCGATCCTGGCTGTGTCTTCATGGGAGAAATTGGTCTTACTGGGGAAGTCAGACCGGTTGTCGGTCTTGAAAGGCGTTTGAAAGAAGCAAAACGATTGGGCTTTACCAGGGCTATCATCCCTGCGGCTGGAGTGCCTCTTTCTATGGAGTCCACGGAAGAATTTTCCATCGTAAGGGTACACAGCGTCACTGAGGCTCTCAATAGCGCTATTCCTGGAATGAAGGTGTCTTTTGAATTGAATGATAAAGACAAGAAGACGGTGAAAAGCAGTCGCAAAGCCGGATTTACAAAGGCTAAAGGTAAAGACTCCGGCGTGACAGCTGGCTTTGACGCCGGTGGTGAACCGGATATTTTTCCGGATGGCTTCTGAAAAGTGTGTCTGATCCGTGGTATCCGTATTAAGAACTCTTGTGATTTTGGTCAGGTGGTAGGTGGTAGATGACTTCCCATGAGCCCGATGAAGAGCTTAAGAAGCAGGTCTCTGCCCTGCCCGATAGTCCCGGTGTTTATCTCTTCAAGAATGACCGGGGCGATATCATATATATAGGTAAGGCGGTTTCACTAAAATCCAGGGTCCGTTCCTACTGGAACAAAGCTTCCTGGAGGGAGCGGCCCAAGTTGTTCGTGATGATGCCCCGGGTGGCTAAGCTGGAGACCGTGCTTACCCATTCCGAAAAGGAAGCCTTGTTGCTGGAAGCGACGCTTATTCGCAAGCATCTACCCCGGTACAACGTGGCTCTCAAAGACGATCGTCGCTATCCATGGCTGGCTATCACCTATGATGTCGCCTATCCTCGGCTGATTATGATCCGCGACCCGGCTCGATTTAGAAAGAGCAGCCCAAAAGCTAAGATCTTCGGCCCCTATGTGGAAGCCGGAGCCATGTGGCAGACCGTGAAAGTTTTGCGAAAAGTCTTCCCCATGCGTCAGCGCAAGTCTCCTCTTTTTAAAGATAGACCTTGCATGAATTATCACATCGGTCTCTGTCTTGGTCCCTGTCAGAAGCTTGTTAGTGAGCCTGATTATGACCATATGGTCAAACAGGTGGAACTCTTTTTGGCAGGCAGGCAGATGGAGGTGGTATCACAGCTAAAGCGTGATATGCAGCAGGCATCCGATGACCTGGAATTTGAAAGAGCGGCTAAATTTCGCGACCGCCTGAAAGCTCTTGAGACGGTAATTGAGAAGCAGCAAGTCTTTTTCCAGAACACGAAAGTGAGCCAGGACATATTCGCCGAGGTTCATACGGACAAGTTGATGATCCTCTGTTTGATGCGAGTCAGGGAAGGAAAGCTGATCTCATCGGATGCGGTGACGATTCATCTGACCGATAGAACTACCTGGGATGAAGCTTATAAGAGTTTTGTCAATCAATACTATGCCACTTGCGAGGATGTGAATGTTCCGGCGGATGTGCTTTTGCACCACGATGTCGATGACAGGGCGCTTTTAATTTCGCTATTGGAGAGCAAAGCCGGACGGTCGGTAAAATTGCTTATCCCCCAGCGTGGTCAGAAGTTAAAGCTCATTGAGATGGCTAAGAAAAATGCCGAGCAGACCCTTGAACATGAGCTGGTAATGGGCACAGAGGATAGGGACGCGAAGTCGGAGCGGATTCTGACCATGCTCAAAGAGGAGCTTGGTATCAAACATTTGCCTCGCCGAATCGAGTGCTTCGACATCTCCAATATTCAGGGTACGGATAACGTAGCGTCCATGGTGGTCTTTGAGTATGGAATGCCGAAGAAGTCTGACTATCGCACTTTCAAAATCAAGAGTGTGGAAGGGTCTCCCGATGACTTTGCTTCCATGAATGAAGTAGTCGGTCGTCGATACGGAAAACTCTTGAAAGAGGAAAAACCTTTTCCCGAGCTGATTGTAATTGACGGCGGTAAGGGTCAACTAGGAGCTGCCCTGGCGGCCCTTGATGAGTTGGAAGAAGCCGGTCTCAAAAGAGAGAATTTCGACATCATGGGACTTGCTAAGAAGCAAGAGGAGATCTATTTCCCGGGGCAGTCGCGCCCTCTCTTACTTTCCAGGCGCAGTGAAGCTTTGCACCTTCTTCAAAGGGTGCGAAATGAAGCTCACCGATTCGCCATAACCTATCACCGCAAGTTGAGAGCAAAACGGTCCCATTCATCCAAATTCGACACCCTGGAAGGAGTGGGTAAAGCCAGGCGCAAGCTACTCATCGACCACTTCGGTACTTTTAATAAGCTTAAGGAAGCCAGCCTGGAGGAGATTGAGGCTGTCAAAGGAATCCCTAAGAATGTGGCCAGAGCTATTTTTGACGCCGTTTCCAGAGATAAGTAGCGGACTTCTGCGGGCTCCGGTTCCCGCTTCATGGCTGGAGCGGGTTCTATTGAAGATTCAAAGGATCTCTGCCATCATTATCTTATATCCCGGTTTATTGGATTGTATCCATTTCAGATTATGCTTGACTTCTTTAGAAAACATCAAAAATGGCTTATCGTGGTTATGGTTCTGGCGTTCCTGGTAACGCTTATCCCCAGCGCGATTATGTTTTTCTAGATATTTGAACAAGGCTTTCCAGGTTTTGAAATTGACCGGATTAGAGATTTGCACATGAAAGTAGGTGAAGGGCGGCTGGCTCCTCTAGCGGAGCGAATGCGTCCGCGGTCACTGGATGAGATCGTCGGCCAGACGGAGCTGCTTGAAGAGGGCGGAATTTTAAAGGAGATGGTCAGCTCCGGTGACCTCTCTTCTTTTGTGCTCTGGGGTCCGCCCGGGGTTGGTAAGACAACCATCGCGAGAACCGTGGCTAACTCAACCAATAGCAAGTGGATCTCTTTTTCGGCGGTTGTCTCCGGAATTAAGGAGATTAAGAACGTCATGGCCGAAGCCGACGCTTTTATGAAAATAGAAGGAAGGCAGACGGTCCTTTTCGTGGATGAGATCCACCGCTTTAATAAAGCACAGCAAGATGCTTTTCTCCCTTATGTAGAATCAGGCACCATCGTTCTTGTCGGTGCCACCACTGAGAATCCTTCCTTTGAGATCAACTCAGCCCTTCTCTCCCGGCTGAAAGTCTTTGTTCTCCATGAACTGAGCCGGGATGAGTTGGTGGAGTTGTTGAACCGTGCCCTATTAGACAAAGAGAGAGGTCTGGGAGAGTCGGGTATATCGGCTGAAGAAGAGCTTCTTGAGAGTATCGCAGTCTATTCATCGGGCGACGCGCGCACCGCATTGAATAGCCTTGAACTTGCCACCATGCTTGCTAAGAAAAGAGGCGCCAAAGAGGTCTCGGAACGAGATACCAAACAAGCGGTTCAACAGGCTGTTCTAAAGTATGATAAAGGCGGGGAGCAGCATTTTAACCTGATCTCGGCCTTACACAAGTCCATCAGAAACTCTGATGTTGATGCCAGTCTTTACTGGTTGGCCAGAATGTTGGAAGCCGGCGAGGAACCCAGATACATATCGAGAAGGCTGGTGCGTTTCGCGTCCGAAGATATCGGTCTCGCCTCTCCATCTTGTCTGCCCCAGGCGGTTTCTGCCATGCAGGCTGTGGAGTTTATCGGTATGCCCGAAGGCAAACTTGCCCTTGCCCAGGCTGTTGTCTATATGGCCCTGGCGCCCAAGTCCAATTCTATTTATGTCGCATACAAAAGCGCTGCCCGGGATGCGGTCAATATGATGCAGCATCCGGTACCGATGCATCTGCGCAATGCTCCCACGTCCTTGATGAAAGATCTTGGATATTCAAAGGGTTATAAATACGCCCACGATTACGATGAAGGCGTAACCGATATGACCTGTCTGCCCGAGGAGCTAAAAGGGAAAAAATATTTCCGTCCTGGGAAAAGAGGTTTTGAAGGCAAGCTTCCTGATAGTAGTTCTTGAACTTTGCCCTGAAGAAGACAACTGACTCAGGGTCAAACCCATGAGTCAGTTGTTCCGACCGCCTGTGCTGCTGGAGTAAAGCTGTTTATCTAACCGGTGGAGTAAGGATTTGATTTGAACAAACCTTTGAACCAGTTCACCGGTCCATGCCACCATCTTTTGTTCTGGAGATGGATGAGTTCACACTTGGTGTCATCCAATATGTCGACAAGTCTTTCGTTTTCTATCTCCGCTGCGGTGAGAGTGTCTTCGAGAAAGTCTCTTTCCACTTTCAATTTAGCCAGAGCATCCATCAAGTATCTGCGCTCTGTGACCGCTGCTTCTTTTTCGAATTCCAAACCTTTTAGTTCGGTAATCTTCTCTTCCAGTTCCGGAATTCTTTGAAGGGCGAAATATTGGCTCACCATTATCTGTTTGACGGCGGCGTTCTCTTCAGTAAGGCTTTGTACTTTCTGAAGAAGCGCGATTACTCGTCTTTGCAGATAGGCGATCTCGTCTTTGTTCTTGGCAGCCATGCGCTGTTGTTGGTAGCGCTGTACCACCTCGAGCACGTCTTTTCTTACACGTCTTTCTCTGGCAAGCTTTATTCGAGCGTCTTCGCCATCTGATACCATCTCAGAGGCCCATCTGAAGACATGTTCTAAACCATCCAGGGATAGATTTTCTTCGTGGCTTGAGGAAGTATATGTAGTAAAGAAGTGACCGTCGTCTTGATTAGTAACTGGTTGTGTGCTCACTGATTTCCCCTTTCTGGACTTTATAATAACCACAAATTTTTAGTTTGTAAAAAGGATTCGCCACCGTCCGGGGTGTCAGATCAACTCCAATCGGCCCGGTTTCTTGATCAGATCAGGGATAGCGGCAAAGATTATAAAAATGACACCTTTAGTGGTGCGATCTGAAATGGTGCCTATAAAAACGGACACCGGATCAAATATGGTGTCATCAAAGATTCGGTATCAATATTGGTGATAGATCTACTTTATGTGGATAGTAGATCCGTAAGCGTGTTCTTGGATCTACGACGGAGTTTATGTGGCTCCCAGTTTTCACTGGTAAGGCGCATATATTTATCGGGCACAGTTTCTGGGATCGGATCTGATCCTTAATAGATCCGATTCGATCAAGATAAAGGCCTTGATCGGGATCCAATTAGCCCGACTATCCTTATATATAGGATTGGAAATCGAAGCTCGGCAGTCCAAAAAAATCAAAGGATATTTTTTGCCGTGCCCGGACTTTTGATCGGTTTTTGCCTGGTTTTCGACCCTTATTATTAGAATTTTTCAGAATCTTTCCATAGTGAGTGGGAAAAACCGGGGGGTCCGTCGTAAATCCCCCTTAGACATGCTTGCCGCCAGAGGCTAATTTGTTATCAAGCTAGGGGTATCGACTCCCAGAGAGTGCGACTAGCGAATTTGACAAGTAGCCGGGAGGCAACAGAGTTGAAATCCAGAAGTACAACACCAGGAAGCACCTTACTTGCTCTCACGCAAGTATCCGCTTGCTTGTGTCTGGCTCTTCTGGTCACTGCACAGGAAGCTAACGCCCAGTATCAAACAAGTACTTTAAGAAGTCCTTTGATATCCGGCGCTCCATCCAGTCAGCCCTACCAGCCTCCCCAGGAAGGACAGGCTCCTCCCATCGGTGACGGCTCTACCCCCTACGGGGTTACACCGGGGCATCGGGGTTACTTGCCTGAGTTGCCCGCCAGCCAGGTCCAGGGGATTCCCCAGGTGCCGGCCGGTGAATCAGGAAAGTCTATGATCAACAGTTATGTTGCTCCATACCTTTCTCCTCCGACTCAGTACGACCCTGCCGACCCCGGCTCCATAGACAGTCCTCCCAGCTTTAGCGGACCGCCCGTGACCACAACCACCATAAATCCCGGTGGCGGAATCTCCGGCAGCGCTCCCATTACTCGCTGGGGTGGACAGTGCACACAAGACTTCGGGAGAGGAGCAAGAGGTGGTTCTGCCACCGTGGATTTCGGCCAGAAACTGACCGAAAAGCCTGATCTCTATAGATCGCCGCAATCCTCCCAGGACGGACCGCGCCAAGCTATCAGCGGAGCGTCCACCAACCGAGCACCCAGTCTACCCGGTGCTCAAACCACTCAAGATCTCAACGGTAGCAGAACTCTATATAAGGGTTCCAATTCTAGAGCTAAATTCACCATAGCAAACTACTAACAGTTAGTAACAAGAGGCTTCAGGAGGCCAGTCATGTTAAAGTCCAGAATCCTATCAACAATATGCGCAGCATTCGCCATCGGCGCAATCGCCATGCCGAAAGCAGAAGCGCAGCCCTTCCCGGGCGACCCGATTCAACCGGGCCCGGCACCGGGCTCACCGGTGGAGACACTGAGAACTCCCTTGATTCAAGGGCATCCTAGTGCTCCAGCATTCATACCTCCGGCAGAAGGAGCACCGCCTGCCATAGGTGATGGAGCTACTCCAGCACCGGTTGCAGGTGGTCACTCGAACCTACCGGTCACCCTTCTACCCTGGGTGCCAGTGGTCCCTTCAAACCAGATCGACCAGGGAACATCCGGAATTCCGCTTCCGATTGATCCTGCCGTCACATCTCCTCCGGGAGTTCTTGGACCGGCATTGACCGGCGTGGTACCGGCTCCGCCGTCCACCCCCGGTGCAGACCCCGGTTCACTGACAGCGCCGGCCGGTAGCTTCAACGCTTCCCAGGAATTGAACATCAATCCTGCCGGCGGCATCCCCGGAACCGGTGGATATTACACATCTATTCCCACAACCCGTCGGGGTGGTCAGGAGACTCACCAGTACGGATATCGTGGTCGCGCCAGTATTCTGGGCGGTGGTGGCTCCGACGGTAGCCAGGACAACATCGAAAGATTAGGTCCCTGGGCCGGCTTCGGCACCGTCACCGGTGTACCTACCGGTAACGGCTGGAGAAACAGCGCCATCGACCTTGGTGGTGGTCAGCGATTCAAGACCGGCGGAACTGTTGTTCCTACAGGATCTTCAGTTCAGGACTACGGATTAAGCTCCACCAGAGACCATGGTATCGGCGCTCTGCAAGCTCAACAATCCACCGAGTTCGGTCAGGGTATGAGAAGGCTTCCGGTCTACAGTTCCAAAACAACTGATTTCGGATTCCCTTATGCCCAGTTCGATCCGGCTAACGTGAATGAACAGAAGAATGATCATCTGCTAACACCGACAGCGGTAATCACAAACTTCTAAAAGCAAACAGAAAAGATAGATGAGGCGGGCTCTCCCGTCTGGACCGGGAGAGCCTCAATCTAAAGAACCCAGACCTTATTAATACTAAAGACCAGAACCCCTTATATCCCGATTAACAAACAGTCCAAACAAGAAATTCAAAGGCAAAGAAAATGAGAAAGGTATTTACTCTAGCAATAACAACCCTGACCCTGGCGGGCATCATGGCCTTAGTCGGCGACGCGCCGGCCCTGGCTGAAGGAAACGCAAGGTTTAAGATGGCTGGCAATGTTTGGGAGAAAGAGAAGCCTATCATGCCCAAGCATTTCGGCAGGACTTCACAGCCCCAGCATGGGGTCACCCAAGGCGCGGTGCCCAAGAACATGTTCGGCTTGACACCAAAATTTTTAGAGAAGCCCAAACCGCAAATGGTGCCGGCATCCAACCCATTTATTCGACCGACGGTGGCCGCACAGCCAATGCCGAGACAAACGGTCAAGGGTCATTACGACTCCAAGTTCGGACAACCGAACCAATCAAAACCCACGCCTCTGGTGGCCAGTCAACCCAAAAAATTGCCTGACTTTGGCTCTCCAAGAGCGTTGAGCGCGCCTCAACAACCAGCCGTGCAAGCTGAAAGAAATGTGGCCGCTAAACTCGCCAGGCCGGCAGCGGCTAAGGCACCGAAAGCGCATCGCGCCCATCAGCGCAGTATGCGACACTCCGAGCAGGTGGCCGGCAAACTCGTAAATCAACCGAAGAAAGTCGCCCGGGTAGCCATTCCCAAGCGTTACAACGGAGGATACGAATCCGGCGGTTTTACCCCTGCTAAGTCCAAAGTCGGCTCCAGTGCAAAATCCGACGTATACGGAAAAATCATCAGCAACTTCTAAATACAAAATCCCAAACAAAAACACAAACACAAACAACAACAACACTCACTTAATAACATTTGCTTGAATCAAATAGGAGGTTCAAAATGGCAACAAAGAAACTCAGCAAACTAGCGAAGAAGATAACATCTTCCCATTCGTTCAAGGTTGCTTCCCGTGTGGGTATCCTCCTGGCTCCTCAACTTCTCCTGATGGCTTTTGGTATCTATGACCAAGCAGCTCATGCCCAGGGCTTAGTCGGCGCGCCGGTGGATCCTAGATACGGTCAATCAAATGAAGTCGGTCAGTTAGCTGACTTCGGATACGACACCGCCCGCGACATCTCTCGTGTGGTAACAGCGCTGTCGACCGTACCCTCATCCCTGGCTGGTATGAAAATTGCCTTTGGTCAGCGTGATGGTGGTGAAGCCGCGATGAACGTGGCCAAAGGTCTCGGTGTTGGATTCGGCGGACCGACTGCGGTTCACCTGATCGGTACCTTCGCCATCAATAACTACGGTGGTCTCGGCGGCGGTCTCTAAAAAGAGAACCAGAAGCAAGAGCCCGGTCGCGGGATCTAACTGAGCTTATATATAAGTAGAAGAAAGATCCCGTGACATTGAAAGCGAATGAACTAAGAGTGAATAGATGGAGCCGGGGGAACCGGCATGAAATGTCAGAGATACCCGGCTCCCATCCATTCAAGAAAGTTCTCAGGATTTTTATCCTCACCTCACCTTTTCTAATTCCCATCTTCTTCACGGTTGCAGGGTTGCTTTATGGAAACGGTGAGAGCCAAATTTTAAATGTCGACAGGTCAGGGGTGACCGATGTCGGCAGCATGCAGGACTTCGGCTACGATACAGCTTTTGACATAGTCAGAACCCTGTTCCTTCTGAGCTTTATTCCATCCACTTATCTGGCATGGCAATTGACGAAGAAGGCGCGAAAGAGAAAGTTAGCCGGATATTTAGCCAGCGTAGTCGCTCTTATAGGAATCCCATATTTTTTCTTTTGGGCTGGGACATTCCTCCTAAACAACTATAGTTGTTGCCCGGGCGGTCTTTAGAGCTCCGGCTAAGCAGAAATATTAAAAGCTAAACTCGGCGAAGTTTAATCGCCGGAACAAAAGATTTATCGGCAAAATTCCGGAATATTCCGGTTTTGCACTTACCAATTTGATCAAGGTCAAGACCATAGTGGGGATTCTCCCATGGCAGGTGGGAATTTCCCGATTCCCAAACAGGGGTCCAAATTCGTATATTGAGTTTGTAATCGCAAGGTTCGTCCGCGAGCCGCAGGAAAATTACGGAAAACTCAATGAACAGTAAAGACACCACATTAATGAAGAAGGCCCGGAGCACTGCTGCCGTTGCCGTTCTAGTGGCTGTCAGCCTGGTTGGAATATCTTTTCCTTCCTATGGACAGGGTCTTAGTGCTGGTCAAGCAGGGCTTCTAGATACTTCCCGCGGTTTGAGTCCGGACCATGAATCGCTATTGCCTCCGGCAGTGGTACCCTTCGACCCAGCGGCTGCTAACAA
Source organism: bacterium (assembly GCA_030431355.1). The sequence goes on along the minus strand of JAUIJG010000032.1, from coordinate 5,082 downwards.
GCATGCCCAGGGGCAGGAGATAAACCTGGAAATAAACAATGGAACCGGTTCGATGCCGGCTCCCGCCCAGGCGAATCCGCAACATATGAATATGCACCCGGCCTCCAGCGGCTACACGTCCCCCCAGGACCAACGCCAGGCTTTGTTCAATTCATTAATGCAGAAAGGTAATGGCAATTCCGCTTTTACATCGCAGTTCAGTAATTCGAACTATGGTCAGATGCAGGCAGGTGGCAATAACCAGCCATTCAAACCCTTGCAAGCCCAGAACGCTTACCAGCCTCTGGCTCAACCTGACTGGCTCGCTCCCCAGGCGCAATCAGTTCCCAGCGTCATGAGCAGTGTCGGTCAGACCCAGACGCTTACAGCGGCTCCTCGGAATCCCGTCGTCAGACGTGATACCAGGCGCGGTGGTCTGGCGAACAATCTTGCCGGTGGTCTATCCCTCGGCTCCGGGTTGTTCTCCAGCGGCTTGAAGAGACCCAACTCTTTGATGGGGCTTGGAACAACTGCTTTGTTTATGACCGGGTTCGGACGCAGATAACCATATTTGCTCAGTCAGGTTTTTAAGAAAATGAAACTCAAGGTATTCACACTTCTAATAATTTCTACCATCCTGGCCGGATTCGCCACCTTGACCGTTGGTCAGAGTCCAGCCATGGCGCAGAATAGAGGAGCTAGATTTACTTTCGCTCCCAATGTGTACCGGATGGAATCCCATCCGAAGCCCCGGTCGGCATGGAGCGGTCCGCAACCGCAACATAAAGTCGCCCATGGTCGAGTACCCCAGGGATCGTCATTTTTGGGAGTGAGCCCTTCCATGCTCAAGAGTTCATCTCCTGCCCATAAACCTCTAACCAGGTCCACAACCCATGGGTCCATAAAGACCGCCAGCACTAAAGCTTCCTACCAGAAGCATTTCGGTAAGCCAACTGCGCTCGTTGCTAACCAGTCCCCTGCCATCAAATCGCCCAAACCGACAGCTAAAAAGTCGGTAAGCGCCAAAGTGGCTCCTCGTAAAGTGGCTAAGCGCTCCGTCAGTGCCAGACGGGTTAAGCACAAGCCCCACAACACGCCTGCAAGAGTTGCTAAAGCCAACCATATCAAAGGTTACGGCAACAACTTCTTTACCCCTGGAGGACATACTCCGACCAGCACCGGCTCCAGAGCCAGCACATCGGTCAAGGGTAGGGTAATCCACAGATAAAATCAGTTCTTCTCTAAATCATCAAATTTAAACAACAACAACAACAACACTTCAAACACTACACAACAAGAAAGAAATTTATTAATGAATCAATAGGAGGTTCAAAATGGCTACCAAGAAACTTAGCAAACTCGCGAAGAAGATCACATCTTCCCATTCGTTCAAGGTTGCTTCGCGCGTGGGAATCCTCCTGGCTCCTCAACTTCTCCTGATGGCTTTTGGTATATACGACCAAGCAGCTCATGCCCAGGGCTTAGTCGGTGCGCCAGTTGACCCCCGTTACGGGCAATCAAATGAAGTCGGTCAGTTGGCTGACTTCGGATATGACACCGCTCGCGACATTTCTCGTGTCGTAACAGCTTTGTCGACCGTCCCTTCGTCTCTGGCTGGTATGAAGATTGCCTTCGGTCAGCGTGACGGTGGTGAAGCCGCGATGAACGTGGCTAAAGGCCTGGGTGTCGGATTCGGAGGACCTACCGCGGTTCACCTTATCGGTACCTTCGCCATCAACAACTACGGCGGTCTCGGTGGCGGTCTCTAAAAAGTAGAGATCAGCTCCCAAAAGGATGTCTGTCGAACGGCTCGGAAAAGATCGGTATCGAAAGATACCGATCTTTCCGTCTTCCATGGGAATTTCACCACTGACAAATCTTGACTTGGTACTTAAACTAATTATTAGTCAAAACACACCCCGTTTCTACTTCTTTGGCTAGACGACCGTGAACAAGGCAAAACGAACCATTAACAACTTATCCCAGGCGAAGAAACTAATCCTGGTGCTGATAGCCCAAATAGTGCTATTAGCGCCACTCTGTCTTTCTTTCGCTGCTTTCGCCCAGACTGAAGTGCCGCCGGATGGAACCGGTGGTCGTTCTGATCCGGGAGCGCCGCTCAGCCAGGATGCTAGAAGAACCGACGACACTGTTCCCAGTCCTTACGAGGACGCCGATGCCCGCACGACTCTTATCCGTCAGGCCGCAGAACAGAATACAACCGATGTCATCTTCCGGGTTGAAGATGATCTAGCCGGAGACAGATTCGTCGCTAAAAACGATGTTTTCTGGGGATTACATAAATTCTGGGAAGAAGATATTGTCTCTAATCTGTTCCATAACATGGGTCAGCTCATAGGTAAGTGGATAACAGAATTCATCAACGGTTGGGTGGCTGAGACAGTTCAATTCCTTACCGGATTCTTGAGAGTATTCGTACTCAACCCCAACATCGCAATCAACGGTCTCGGCTCTTCGCCTTCCGATGATATCTCCCCCTGGGTTAGACAGGGTGCCGATGTAATGTATGGCATCGCCGTGGATCTGCTCCTCCTTCTCTTCATACTCTGTATATGGAAGTACTGGGCAGAAGCCGCATGGCGTGGTGGCGGCAACCTCATGGGTGCTGTAGGACGTCTTATCTTCACCGCCGGATTGATGTTAGCCTGGCCGACCATCTATGCATTTGAAATACAGATTACAAATGAAATGATCCGGGAAATCTTCTTTAACTCTGCAGATCAGGTGGACAATCTCGATGCCGCCATGGCCGCAGCGGTTAAAGCCGGATTGATGGCTGGCGCTGGACTACTGGCAAATGCAACCGCTGGTGTAACCGGTCAGGCTTTCGGTGGTGTTCTCGGTGGCGGACCTGGTGGTCTTGTCCTCGGTACTGTGGGCGGAGTCGTCGCCTGGGTCGGACTGATCATCTATCTGGTTCTTGGCGGTATCCTCATAGCCGAGCTAATCTATATATTGGTTTTGAAGGCGATTCAAACTGCTCTTCTCACAGCCCAGTACATGTTCGCTCCAATCTTCCTGGTGTTCTTCGCCACTCCCGATACCGAGAATGTAACTGCAGGATTTGTCAGATCCTTTGTGGAAGTCAGCCTCTGGACATTCGTCTGGGTTGGTCTTCTCAAAATAATGACGATCATTATTCTTTCGGATTACAACCCCTGGGGTAAAATCCTCATGGCGGTGGGTGTTCTCCAGCTTATGATCCAGGTGCCTTCATTCCTGGCCAGAGCGCAGATAAGCCCCATGTCCGACTTCATCTCTGCCGGTCTTGTCACCGGTGGCTTGCTCAGCGCTGGAAAAGCCCTGGGCAGCACCCTCCAGAGTCGCTCCATGCAGCTTGCCGAAGCCATCGGAGGCAAGTTCACCACCGGTGCCGCTCGTGGACCGAAGCAGTCTACTAACAAAGAACTCAACAATCTTCCCAACGGTGTGGCCAACCAGCAACTCTTCAATGACCTGAAGAAAGCCGGCGACGGCAAACTACCCACCAAGACCCAGCCGCCTCTGAAGCCTATCGATCCCAAGGATAAAGATAAGAAGAACGGTCCTGGTCAGGACGGCACCGGCAAAGATATTAACGGCGCCGACAAGAAAGACGGCAAGAATCAGCCTCCTAAACAGAAAGATCCGAATGCTGCCGATGCCCAGGGCAAGAAACTCAATCCTCTTGATCAAAACAAGAAAGGCACAGGCTCCGTGGCTGAAGGTCTTAGAAACGGACTCGGCAACGCCGCCAAAGGTGTGGCAGTGGGAACCGCTGCCGGAACAGCCATGGCTGGAATGGGCGCTGCCGCCAATCTCGGTAAGAGCGGTCAGGGCGCTGGTACGGAAAAAGACAAAGCCGCAGCGGCTGCCCTTGAGCAAGCTGCCATGGCTGCTAAAGAGAGCGCTAATCTCCAAAATGCCGGAGTTGTTCCTGGTGCCACCGGTGCGGAATCTGAAGATGAAAAAGGTAAGACCGGTGTTGAGACCGATGTGAAAGGCAAAGTGCTTAATACCGGAAACGGTGCCAAAGGCGCAGACGGAAAAGCCGACGGCAAGGGCAAGGACGGTAAAGGTATCGATCCTAAGACGGCCGCTGCCATGGCACTTGGTGCCGGGCTCAAGCCTCCCACAGATAAGTCCAAGCTTGGTAAAGGCGCCAAACAGGAGCAAGCCGAGCGTAAACTCACCGTCAATCAGAAAGAAGGTGCCGCTAAAGGACTAGATGGTAAGGGCGAAGGCGCTGGCATCACTCCTCCCAGCACAAAAGACATTGAAGGTCTGAATAAAGATGACAAAGATAAGTTGGCTGAAGGAGCCGGTGTTCCTAAAGTTGATGATCAATCCATAGATATGGAGACCGAACCTAACGCCGAGGGCGTTCAGGATGGTCCCGGAATCAAGACCACCGTGGAAGCCGGCAAGATGACCGGTTCCGGTGCAGGTCGTGCTCAAAAGTCCGTCAAAGCCGCCCTCATGGGCGCTGCTGGCGCCGGTGCTTTGATGGCTTCGGCCAGAGGTTTGAAAGGTCTCGGCTCCGGTAAAGGACTCGACGCTACTCCCCAGAAGCCGGGTGGCTTGACCGCCAAAGGTAAAGGCGGAGCCGGTGTCGGTACCGGTGTTGATCCGGTTTCCGATGCTCAAAGAGAGCTTGCCGGACCAGGAATCGTTGAAGGCAGCCCTGACCTCACCGCCAGTGCTAAAGATCTGAAGCCCCCTGTGGCTGGAGACTCCAAAGCCGATGAAGTAGATATGGCTAAGGTACAGGAAGCCGATCAGAAGAGCGCCAGCTCCCAGGCCGGTGTGGCCATGGCCAGCGCCCTTCCTCTGATGATGGGTGCTGCTGTGAAAGGTGCCATGGGAACACCTAAGAAAGGTGGAGCCCAGACCGCTAAGAATGTAAAAGGCGACCTTGTGCTTGGTGGCGACAACGGAAGAGAAATCGACGGTCCTCCCGTGGCCGGTGACAGAGCTGCCCAGGCTAGATTGAATGCTGCCCAGGGTGGTAACACAAACACCGGTGCCGATAGAGAGCTGAATTCCGAAGTGAATGTGGACAAGTCCGTTAGTGGACAGGTTGTCTCCGGCGCCGATGGTAAG